>CALLXZ010000143.1 GCA_937875605.1 uncultured Moheibacter sp. | reverse complement strand
GATGAAATCATCGAAATGGATAGAATGCGTAAAATCATTGCGCAAAATATGGTGCAGGCAAAACAAATTGCTCCGCACGTAACTTCTTTCATCGAAGCCGATGTTACCAATATCGTTCTTTGGAGAAATAAATACAAAGATGAATTTCAGAAGAAAAATGGTGAGAAAATTACCTTTATGCCGATTTTCATTGAAGCCATTGCCAAAGCAATCAAAGATTTTCCGATGATTAATGTTTCGGTAAACGGAGATCAAATTATCAAAAAGAAAAATATAAACATCGGAATGGCAGCTGCTCTTCCAAGTGGGAATTTAATTGTGCCAGTCATCAAAGGTGCTGATCAGTACAGTTTGGCAGGATTGGCAAAACAAGTAAATGATTTGGCGAATCGTGCTCGTCAAAATAAATTGAAACCGGAAGAAATCCAAGGTGGAACCTATACGATTACCAACATCGGAAGTTTTGGAAATACGTTGGGAACACCGATTATTCCTCAACCACAAGTTGCGATTATGGCAGTAGGAGCGATTATCAAAAAGCCGGCAGTTGTAGAAACACCACAAGGAGATGTGATTGCGATCCGTCATAAAATGTATTTGTCGCACGCCTATGACCACAGAGTGGTGGATGGTGCTTTAGGTGGAATGTTTGTGCAGAGAGTGGCGCAATATTTAGAAGCATTTGACTTGAATACTCCTGTTTAGATTAAAAAAATACAGAGAAATAAAACCGGATACTTTGATAACTTAGTATCCGGTTTTTTTATGATTTAAAATTACGATTTGTTGTTCAAATCTTACATTTAGAAAAATTACTCACATCCTTCTTCAAAAGAATCAATCCAATTATTTATCAAAGAGACACCTTCATCATGAACGATGGTTCTTCCCACCATTGGCATTTTGATGTTATCTTGTTCCGTATTCATTCGATAATACATTACTGATTTCTCATGATTTCCGGGATAAATAATATGATCGGCTTCAACTCCGGGGAAAAATCCACCGATATTGATATTGGGTTCCAGACAGAATCCTATAGCTGGATAATCCGGAATAGGTTTGAAGTCCAATCGTATTGGATAGAATTCAGCATAACCTTGGTCTTTATGACAATGCGCACAGTTAATCTCCAAATATGATCGGGCACGTAAGTCCAACGATTTGGAAGTGTCACTGTAATCCACGATTGAATTAATTGTTTGTGGAACATCATTACTAATATAGCCGAATTCTTTTAATTTTTCCAATTGATTTTTCAGTCCATCGGCATAGTTAATAGCAAAATTTAAGTTTTGGGGTTTCGGACCGATTGGGAAGTTTTCTGCATTATTGTAGTGACACATAAAACATTGCCCGGTACTTGGAACCTGGTATTGAATATCTTTTTGTTCTCCGTTATGCATCCAGCTTACGGGAACAACGACCAAATTTTCAGAAATGGTTGCCTCCGTTTGTTGTTCATTCCAAACATAATTGGCAAAAATCCAACCTTCCGGTTTTAGAATCATCAAACGGGTTTCGATGATTTTAGTGTTATTTCCCGGTAAAACATTGTTATAATAAAAGCTTTTAATCAAAATTGTGCCAACCGGAAAATTCAGGATTTTATTTTCTTGTCCGATGGTTGCACTTGCATCTTCCGGCATCCAGATAAATCGCTTTTTCAAAGCATAATCTGTAAATAGCTGCGAAGCGGGTTGGAAGGGTAAAACACCGTAAACAGGATCCATATTCGCCATCGGCATTTTGAAAAAGTTATAGTCCGATAATTTTGGATAGGGAACTGAATTGATATCAAATACTACGGGTGAAACTTCTGTCGGTTCATCATCGTCTTCAAGAACAGGCGAATCATCTCCTGAACAGTTGATTAGAAAAATTGAGATAAACAAATAGAACAGGTAATGGTTCTTTTTTAATTTCATTTTCGTGTGTTAAGTAAAAAAAATACCCTTTTGATCAATTCAAAAGGGTAATTTGATATAAAATTATTGTTTGATAAATTTCAAAGTGGAGGTTTTTCCATCTTTTTGAATTGAAATAATATAAATTCCTTTGTTTAAATGTTTTACATTGATTTTTCCGCTGTTGATTTTCCCTGTCATTAATTTAGAACCAGTGATATGGAAAATTTCAAAATTAGAATTTTCAAGTGATTTACCCTGAACATTTAAAATGTCTTTTACCGGATTTGGATAAATGCTGAACAAGGTGGCTTGTACTTCATTAGTACCCATCACGTGTTCTCCTTCTACAACAACCAAAGTTGAATTGATGTCCGGATTTTCGATCGTATCAACAGTTCCGGAAGGCCAGCGAACGATTACTTTTTCAATTTCTGAATCCGTTCCGATTCCGAAATGTGTATTTAAAGAACTCATTTGGCTAAATCCTTCTCCGCTTCGTACATCACGGATTTGTTTGCCCATTTCCGTGTAAATTTCTACACGTGCTCCGATTCCGTTTCGGTTACTTTCCGTTCCTATCGTATTGATTTTTAGCCAATTGTTGTTATTTCCGTTATTGAAAAATACTTGCCCAAATCCGTATGCATCTACAAATCCATCGTTATTTAAGTCTCCAATGCTTGCTGTGGAAAAAGGAACGGTTACTTGTGTGAAAGTCATGTCACCGTTGTTTAACATCACTTTATTTCCACTTCCAAAAACATCTACAAATCCATCATTATTGAAATCTACAGGCGCATAATCCCAGCTTGTATGAGGGAAATTGTCAAATCCGGAACCGGCTGTAACATCTGTAAAAGTTCCATCGCCATTGTTTTTCATCAGCTTATGTCCGCCACTGCTGAAAGAACTTACACCTACCATCGCATCCATGTATCCGTCGTTGTCAAAATCTGCCCAGGCAGACGACCAAGTTTGAGTTTTATTGTTCATATGAGCCATCATAGCAACGTCTGTAAAAGTTCCGTCACCATTATTTCGGAAAAGGTTATCGGTGAAACGCGCTTCCTCACCGCCGCATTTTGATTGATGCATATCAATAAGTCCATCGTTGTCATAATCCACCCAAACAGATCCGTAGTGTCCTCCTGAAGGATAGTCCCCGATTCCTCCCTGATGGTAAACTAGATTATTATTTCCGTCATTCAGATAATATACGTTTGGTTCCACATCATGACATACAAAAGCATCCAAATGTCCATCCCCGTTAATATCTACGAAATTGGTTCGTTGTGAGAAAATATATTGACCCGGCGATTTTTCAATATACCCATTTCCAGTACCATCAGATAGCATGAAGGTTGCTCCGCTTCCTCCTCCGTAAACCAAATCATTATAACCATCACCATTAAAATCTCCGGCAGCCATTGTCCAGCCCGGCATATTGTCAGCCGGTGTAGTTGGAAAATCTTCAGATTCAAAACCAGATTCCGTTTGAAAAAGGATGTTAATATTGCTCGTGCTTACTGAAACAATATCGTCCAGAAAATCACCATTCATATCGACTACACACATTTTATAATTTCCTGTAGCAGGAACATTTTCAGTCGTAAAGCTCAGCTGGGCATTTGTGTGGACAAATGCCGCTACTGCTGTCAAAAGTAAAAGTCTTTTTTTCATTATGTATTAATTATTTTAATTTGTTTTTTTAAACTTAATTTACATTCATTATTCGCAAGTATCTTCCAGTGAATCAATCCATTGACTGATCATTCCAACTGCTTCCTCATGAATGATCGTTCTGCCTCTTAGTGGCATCCGTATATTTTCCAGAGTTGTATTTAATCGATAATAAACCACTGATTTTTCGTGATTTCCGGGTTTGATGATATGCGTCGGATTTCCGCCATTTGTCCATGGTGAAATATTTTCATCAGGATGACCACAAACGCCCATTTTGGTATGATCATGTGTATGTTCAAATCCAAATCGCATGGAACGATAATTACAGAAACCGTTTTCCGAATGACAATGTGCGCAATTGATATCAAAATAGGAACGAACTCTTAATTCCAAATCCTGCGTAGTATCGTTGTAATTGACCAGCGTATTGATTTGATTGGGGAAATCACTTAAATAACCAAAATCTTTCCATTTCTGCAATTGATTCTGAATTCCGGTCGAATACGAATAATTTTTATTCAAATGTTGGGGTTTCGTACCGATGGGCAATGGAATTTCGCTTGAATTATGACAAGTCACACATTCTGCTCCGTTGGGAATTCGGTAATTTACTTCTTTTGTCTGTCCGTTTTCAATCCATATTACCGGAACAAAGCTTCCGTTCATATTTAACAAAGCTTCTGTCTGCTGGTCGTTCCAAACATAATTGGCAAAAACCCATTCATCTGCCTGTTTGATCATCAAACGGGTTTCCAAGAGTTTTTTCGAATTTCCGGGCTGGACATTTTCGTAATAAAAATTTTTGATCAATACGGTTCCGGTCGGGAAATGAAAGGATTTGGCATCGCCCTCATACGTGGCCGTAACTCCTTCCGGCATCCAGACAAAACGTTTCTTTTTAGCATAATCCGAAAACAAACTGGAAATCGGTTCGTAGGGTAAAACCCCGTAAACGGGATCTAAATCAGCTAAAGGTTGTTTGAAAAAATTATAATCGGATAATTTCGGATAGGGCACGGCATTTAAGTCCAAAATAACGGGCGAAATTTCTTCTGCTTCCTCTATAATTACATCATTGTCCGACGAACAAGATAAAAATAACGAGGTAGCCAATAATAAAGCCCAGCTACAGAAATAGTTCATAAAAAATGGTTCCCTTGTGAATTAAGTAAGCGAATTTAATCATTTCTATGATATCTGTCATAAAAATTTGGCAGAAAGAATTCTGTTTTTTGTAGTTTAATTTGATTCTATATATTTGAAGATGTTCCACATAGGCGATAGAGTAAAAGTAATTGATGACAATCAAAGCGGAGTTGTCATTGGAATCCTTAAAAACCAAATTATAGTTTTAAACGAATTTGGATTTGAGGAAGCATTTTATCCGAACGAATTGATTCCGGATAAAAAACTGGAAATTGGAAAAGTTGAAATTCTTCCGGTGGAAAAATTTTCCCGAAAGTCAGAAGGAAATCCGCTTTCAGAAATTAAAGAAATTGATTTACACATCGGTCAACTCGTCGATTCTTTCATTCATCTGACCAATTATGAAATGCTTCAGATCCAACTTCAGAAAATAGAAGAAGAAATAGAATTGGCAAGAGCGGAGCGAAGAAGCCGTATTGTTTTCATTCACGGGCACGGCACGGGAAAACTGAAAGAAGAAATGATGAATCTTTTAAGTCGTTATACCGGAATTGAGATTTATGATGCTTCTTTTCGCAAATACAAATTGGGTGCTACTGAAGTGAAATTGCGTTGAGTTGTTTGTTAAAAAATTGGTTTTCAATAAAATTTAAGACAACTTTACATACAGATTTTCGGATCAGATGGGAAAGTTTTATGCAGGATTATGGTTTTGTTTGATGGGATTTGGAATTGGATTTTCCCAGCAAACTGATTCCATCTTTTTAAACGTGAAATTGGACACAATCCGTCACGAACTTCACGTTGAACAGGAATTTACATTGGTCAACCAATCGCCCAAAACCCTGAACGAAGTTTATTTTCACAGTTGGGCAAATGCATATTCGGGTAAACTGACCGTTTTGAACAAAGTTAAATTACAAGATAGAAAAGGCGCTTTGCATTTTTCGGGGCGCGAAGAACGGGGAAGTTTAGGCGATTTGATTATCCGAAATACTGAAAACGATACACTTTTCTATAAAACAGAAGAACGCGAATTTGTGAAAATTGATTTACCTAAGGTATGGCGAAGAGGGGAAATCATTCGTTTAAAAGCTTCTTATGTGGTGAAAATTCCATTTGATGCAGTGACGCGTTACGGAAAAAGCCCCAACGGAAATTACCTTTTAAAATACTTTTTTCTCCAACCGGCGACCGTCAGTGAAAACGGACATTGGGTTTTTCAGCATTATAAAGATTTTGAAGAAGTAGCGGCTTATCCGTCTTTTTATCAATTGAAAATAAGTTATCCTGAAAATTACCAAATGACGAGTGATCTGGAATCAGATGGCGAATTTTGGACAGCTCAGAACCTCGAACATTTTCGAATTTATTTGACCAAAAATGAATTGGAAAAACACAGTTTTCTTTTAAAAGAATCGGGAATCAATGTGG
>CALLXZ010000142.1 GCA_937875605.1 uncultured Moheibacter sp. | reverse complement strand
TTCGGGAACCATTCGTCAAAATCCTAAGGTAGTGGCTATTAACAGCGCGCTTGAAGTAGATTTGACAGGACAGATTTGTTCGGACTCCATCGGTACGTATCAATATTCGGGAATCGGAGGGCAAATGGATTTCATGCGGGGAGCGGCACTTTCCAAAGGTGGAAAACCGATTATTGCAATTCCATCAGTAACCAATAAAGGGATTTCGAGAATTACCCCGTTTTTGAAACAGGGAGCGGGCGTGGTAACGACCAGAGGTCATGCGCACTACATCGTCACGGAATATGGTATTGTAAATCTGTATGGAAAGAACCTGGAACAGCGCTCAAAATTGCTTATTTCGATTGCGCATCCTGACCATCGGGAGGTGCTAGAAAAAGCGCATTTGGAGCGGTTTGGGTGAAAGCAAAAATCCTTCTGATGGAGTTTTCAGAAGGATTTTTTTGAATTGATAATGTTTTTAATGCTAAGGATAAATACCACTTCCGCTGATTGAAATTTGATCGGAATGATTTGAAACGTTTTTCAAAATGCAATTAAATGTAAAACTTTTTGCCCCTGTTTTTTGCAATGTCCCAATTAGCGAAGCATAATACCCTGATTGTAAGGAAATAACTGCCACTAAATTACAACCATTATCATTGGAAAATTCACTGAAATTATAAGTTCCTGAATTTTGTTGTGGCATATTGGTGATGATAAAAGTTAAAGGCTCGTTCTGTGTATTTTCGCCCATAATTCCGACTTGAATTCCGGTTGAACAAAACGGAGATGCACTCACAACAGTAGATCCACTGTAAGTGAATCCATTGAAAGTAAACTGCCCTTCATTTTGATTGGGATTTGAGCCATCATGTGGGTTTTGTATTTCACCAGTGCAGAATTTATTTATCAACCCCAAATAGATTATCCCCGTAGGTAATGATGAGTATTCAGCTATAACTACATCACTAATTTCAGAAACTAAAATTAGGTTTGGTTCCGTTTTTGGAATTCGAATAGAGTGGACTTTAATTCCATAATCATAACCTGCAAGTCCTCCAAATGATTCAATTCCGACATTGTTATTGTAATTTTCAATTTCGGAATCGGTAAAGTTGAAATGTGGAAAGGGGTCATAACCAATTATAGGATAAGATTCAAATTCGTTCCACCAAGTTCCATTTCCACCATATACGAATCCCGAATAAGTAACCCCGAGTAATTCTGGAGACATTTCAGTATGGAATTCTACTGCTACTCCATAAAGAAATCCATCTCCGGGATCACAAACTGATTTTTGGTATCTTGCCGAAAAAACGGGATACCCTTTGCCAAAACAACTAAAGGTACTTTCGGAAGGTAAAACCATCGTTACATCAAGACCGGAAACGGTTGGGTTTGCAGATTCTTCCCAGATTTGGGCGGTTTCATCATAATAATAAACTTTGCCTCCGTCTTGTGTAGCATTTGCATAAACACCCGGCACTTGTACGGTTATAGACACACTTCCGGGTTCGGGATATACTCTGATTCCATTTTGAGTATAACCAACTGCTACAAAACCATATACATATAATTGAATATCCGTTCCGCCACTTACACCACCAAAATCACCACCTGGAAAAGCAGCTTGAATTCCCTCAAGATTTTCCGGATTTATATATCGAATGGCTATTTCTACATTTCCCGTTACAGGAGACCCGTTTTCATAAACAAATCCGCCAGTACTAGAAAAAATCCAACCACTTCCTGAGACGGTTCCACCTGTGCTTGGAACTGTACCAGTTGAAGCAGAAGCTAATAAAATAACGGAATGTCCATCCGGATTTATGTTGTAAGGGTCAACATTTAAACTGCCGGGAAAATGACCATCTTTTGTTACAGAAAACCGATACTTTCCATAGCTTTCAAAAGGATTGCTAATTTCAGCTATACCGGATGAGTTTGTAGTGAACTCATTGCTTCCATTTATGATTTTTGCATTTGAAATAGGTTGGTTGTTTTCGTCCAACACCTTTACAAAAATTGTCAGACTTTCTTCGGGGCTTTGAATATCATCTGAATCATCATTTTTACAAGAAAAACAGATTATTAATATACTGAAAATAAAGGGGAATAGATTTTTCATAGTAGAATTTTTTAATTAAAATTGTTTAGTCTGTTGCTAAGGTGTTAAAAGTAAAGTCGAACATCCATTTGCTGTAATCGAAATCGAGCCGTTCCATTGGTACGAATCGTTATACGCTGAGTACTGATAAGTTCCGGGAGGAAGATTGTTAAAGTTGGCACAACCACTCATGTCACAACTGTTAATGCCATTTTGGTAATAAGCAGTAACGGCTGCCGATTGTCCGTTTAGTGAAACCGTTATGGCACCACCGTTTATGTTTTGATTGGTCCAAAAAGTCGCTTTTCCGGTTTGGCTTGCGCTGCTTGTGAGTTGAAAAAGTAAACAACCGTTTTGGGTAACGGTTACATTTCCATTCCAAGTTTGATTGGAACAATAAGCGGAATAGGTATAGGTGCCGGGAGGTAGTTCGAAATTTGCGCAGCCCGACATATCACAAGAGGTAATTCCTGAAGAATAATATTGATTAATAATTCTTGTTTGTCCGTTTAGATTTACTGTAATGGAGCCACAGGCAAAATCCTGTGCAATCCAAAAGGTAACTTTTCCATTCCCACTTCCTTCGCAGGACATTTGTGAGAAACTAATTATTTCTGCCATATTTGGATCCGAGACATCGCATTCTTGGTATGCGTCAATCAGGTTCAGCGCAGCATATTTTAATTCGTTGCAAGTCGCTTCGTTGGGATTGCTTATATAGGATTGTAAACGACTGTTGTAAGTGGATACTTCTGAACGGTATTCGCATGGAGGAGTTCCCTCGTCTTCGCTTGTACAGCCGAAAATGAGGAGTGAAATCAATAAGTTGCAGATTAAATTTTTCATTATTTTAGGATTTTTAATTTAGTTGAATAATTCTCTGACTTTATCAAGGCTTGTACAAAGCCCTGCATAAAAAGTATAGAGTGGTGCTGTGGAAAAATTCCCTCTTATTTGAGTTCCGATGATTAGATTAATTCCTGTTAAATTGTTTTCAAAATAGGAATGTATGATGAAGAAAGGCTTTGCCCCTGTCGTTTCTTCAAATTTTGGTGGATTATTTGTGTTTTGTTCAAATAATTTGGGATTTATTTTAGTATTAGAGCCTCCTATGGTTCCTTGAATAAAATAATTGGTAGAAGTGCTATTGTCTTTTTTTCCGCCAAATTTGAATTTTCCAGTTAATCCAGCTCCAAAATAACCACCTATGTCTTGAGAGGAAAATGACGTCTCTTTTTCTAAATAGGGTACAACTGGAATGATTTGTTCGGTTGGTAAAGTTGAGGGAGTTTCTTGAAGGGTTGTAATATTTACGTTTGCATCAAAATTGGTTAATAATAATTCACCGTGTAAATGAAGAAATATAGAATTGTATTTATTTCCTATTTTATATAAATATTGTAGGTACGCACTGTAGGAACTCATTTTTATATCAAAGTCATATTGGTTGTACTCTCTGATGTATGGACTTCCGGGTGTTGTCGGGTCAAGAGGGTTTTCAAGCACATTATCATATTGATGAAAACTACCTTTATTTAAATTGTCAGAATAGTAATTTACCTTCATCAGTCCTGTATTTATAAAATGTTTGGAGGTTAATTCATCATCTTTTTTTATATTAAAAAAATAATTAATGTGTCCGAAATAACTCACATCGTTTTTTGTGTTGCCAAAATCAAAATTTACTGCATTTATGTAAATTAATTCTACATCGTCAATTGGTTTTGATTTTATAGTACTCGTAGAATCTATCTCCGTTTCCGTAGAATTCTGAGCATATATTTTCAAACAGGATATGAATAAAACAGTTATGAAAAGATGTGATTTTTTCATGATTCAGAGGTTTTAAAGTTTCACAAATTCTTGGTCGTAAATTCGGATGCGGGTGGAGGATAAGAATTCCAAGGGAACTACTTCTCCGGGGATTTCGCTTTCGATATAATGAAGCTCAATTCCCTCCAGATTTATATGGTACTGGTAGGTTCCGTGTCCGGTTTGAGTTCCTTCATGTTGTGTGTCCGGATAATCGCCGAAGATCTCACACGTTGAAGGGTCAAAATCTATATTGGTTTGCGTTATGTGATTGTTCCAAACAAATGTGAAGGTATCTTCTGTAAAATGATAGCTTCCGCTTTCCGCTTCGCGCCACATTAAAATGGATGGACAACTTTCGGAATACGTAGATGCTTCTTCGCCAACGGGAATGTTGTCGTCAAAAATTACCATTTGCCAGTCACCGATAAGAATGTTTGGATAGTTTACATCAATGTTTATTTTTTCCAATTTACATTCGTTACTTGTTATCGTAATTTGCCTTTCCCATGAAGAATCTCCGCACTTTGCGGTGTAAGTGTATTCTCCTGGAGGCAGACTAAAGTTTGCCGCGCCGTAAGCATCACAAAAAATCGTTTCTTCTGTATGATCTTGAGTAAGGAAAAGCTCCAATCCGTTTAAATTAACAGAAAGACCGTTGCAGTGAGTCAAATCGTCTGAGTAAAAACTAACTTTTCCCAATGCCGGCTCTTCTTCTCCTTCATCGTCTGAACCAAAACAGGAAAATAGTATGGCTGCCAAAAATAAGAGTGAGAGAACAGGAAAAAGTGATTTTGATAAGATTGCTTTCATAATAAACTGTTTTTAATTTCTCACAAATTTTAATTGGATTTTATCCCTGGAGTCACTTGTTCCGGAGAGAATGTAAGTTCCTTTTGGAAAATCAATTACATTTAGTT
>CALLXZ010000141.1 GCA_937875605.1 uncultured Moheibacter sp. | reverse complement strand
ATCAAAGCCTCTGCCGGTGGTGGTGGAAAAGGAATGCGTGTGGTAGAAAATGAAGAAGAATTTGAATCCCAGATGGAACGTGCCACTTCGGAAGCACTTTCGGCATTTGGCGACGGTTCGGTTTTTATTGAGAAATATGTCGGTTCGCCCCGACACATCGAAATTCAAGTGATGGCGGATACACACGGAAATATCGTTCATCTTTTTGAGAGAGAATGCAGCGTTCAACGTCGTCACCAGAAAGTAATCGAAGAAGCTCCTTCTGCTGTTTTGACGCCTGAAATCCGAAAAGCGATGGGCGAAGCAGCCGTAAAAGTGGCTCAATCCTGTGATTATGTTGGTGCCGGAACGGTTGAATTTTTATTGGATGAAAATAAAAATTTCTATTTCTTGGAAATGAATACACGTCTTCAAGTTGAGCATCCCGTAACCGAAATGATTACCGGAATGGATTTGGTGGAATTACAAATTCGTGTCGCAAGAGGTGAAATTCTTCCGATCAAACAAGAAGATTTGAAGATAAAAGGTCATGCGATGGAGTTGCGTGTTTATGCGGAAGATCCTTTGGATAATTTTTTACCGAGCGTTGGAAATCTGGAAATTTATCAATTGCCTGAAGGCGAAGGAATTCGTGTGGACAATGGAATCGACGAAGGAATGGATGTTCCGATTTATTATGACCCGATGTTGGCAAAATTGATCACGTATGGAAAATCCCGTGAAGAAGCGATTTACATTATGCTCAATGCCATCAATGATTATAAAATAAAAGGAATCAATTCTACTTTGCCGTTTGGTAAATTTGTTTTCGAACATGAAGCTTTTACTTCGGGAGATTTCGATACGCATTTCGTAAAGAAATATTACAATCCCGAGGTCATCAAAGAACAATCTGCAAAAGAAGCGGAAATTGCAGCATTAGTCGCATTGAAACAATATTTAGAAGATAAAAAAATAGTTAAACTTCCTAACCTTTAAAAGTGAAAATAGAAAAGGTTTTAGCAACGTTGTTTAATCCGTTTTCAAAAGAACATAATCATGAGTGATAAAATACAATCATTAATCGATAAAAAAGCACAAGCTTTATTAGGCGGAGGTCAAAAAAGAATTGATTCTCAACACGCCAAGAAAAAATTAACCGCAA
>CALLXZ010000140.1 GCA_937875605.1 uncultured Moheibacter sp. | reverse complement strand
AACCAGGGACACAAGGATTTTCAGTCCTTTGCTCTACCAACTGAGCTAAGGCACCTACTCATTTGGGACTGCAAATATATACATTTTCTTAAATACCCAAAAAATATTTTTATAAACCTTAATTTCTTTTAAATCCATATTGTGTATAATCCCTTAACAAACTTTAATAGTTCATTAACAAGCAATTCCCAAACCCTTTTTTGCAGTTTCCAATCTAATCATCATATTTGCAACTTGAAATTATAGAAAATACGCATGAAAATTAAAAGCGTTTTAGCCGTTGTAGGCTTTGTGGGAATGGGGTTGAGTGTAAATGCCCAAAGTACTTCCACTTCTCCTTATTCTTCATTTGGTGTCGGAAATCTTCTTTTTGATAACAATATCGAACAAGCTGCCATGGGTGGACTCTCCGTTTTTTCCACCAATCCTTATAATGCAAGTGCTAATTTTTTTAATCCCGCTGCCAATAGAGATTTGAATGTTACTTCTTTCGAATTTGGAGTTAATACACAATTAAGTCAATTCGACGACGGCTCTGCAGTATCTAAAAAAAGTACAACTTATATTTCAAATGTTTCCCTTGCTTTTCCGGTAGGATCAAAAGCAAGAGCCGGATTTGGTTTTCAGCCTTATTCTTCTATCGGATATGATTTAGCAACGATCACTGAAAATGATGAAGTTCGTTTCCGAAATGATTATAAAGGAAGTGGCGGAATCAATTCCTTTCATGTAATGGGTGCTTATAATGTTTCACCGGAATTATCTGTGGGTCTTCGTGCTAATTATTTATTTGGCGACCTTGATCGTACACAGATCATCACAACACAAGGATTAGCGCTTTCTACCGATTATTCCTATCAGGCAAGACTGAGCGGATTTCAGTTTACCGCAGGAGCACATTATTCCCAAAAAGTAGGAACCAACAAACGTTTTGACATTGGAGGAACCTATACGCTCGGCGCAAATGTAAATGCTAAGATTGAGGACATGACAAGAACGTATATGCTGATGGAGAATGTTCCTCAAAACATTGACACCATTCAGTACC
Organism: uncultured Moheibacter sp.; assembly: GCA_937875605.1. GTDB lineage: Bacteria > Bacteroidota > Bacteroidia > Flavobacteriales > Weeksellaceae > Moheibacter. The sequence goes on along the minus strand of CALLXZ010000140.1, from coordinate 4,825 downwards.
ACAAAATATATGGTGACATGAAATTGCCACAAATGGTTTCCTTAGGAGCTTCCTACCGCAAAGATCTTCATTGGATGATCGGAGCGCAATTGGACTGGGGAGATTGGGGTGCTTACCAATTGGATGAAGATGATAATTCTAACATCGATACCCGATTCCGGGTTTCAGCAGGTGGATATTGGATTCCGGACTTTAACAGTTATAAAAGCTATTTTAACCGAGTTACCTATCGTTTAGGTGGATTTTATGAAGCAACACCTCTTCAGTTTGGAGACGTCGGAATTAAAAAATACGGAATGACCGTTGGTTTCGGCTTTCCTGTTGGGAAAGACCGTGATGCTTCCATGCTGAATCTGGCAGTGGAATTAGGACAATTGGGAAAAGCAAATTCCATGGTCATTCGTGAGAATTACGCCAATCTGAAAATCGGATTTACACTAAATGACATTTGGTTTAGAAAACGAGTGATCGACTAATCTTTTACCATGGCGGTTTCTCTCTTCATAACCCGGAATTTCTTACGCAAGAGATTGCTGCCGATTTACCTTGTGACATTCGTTATAGCATGTACACAAGTAGAAGATGTGGATTTATCCAAACGTAAAAAAGACTTCCCAAGTCGTACACTCATCAACGCCAACGTTGTTTTCAAAGATTCGGGTTTTTTAAAGATCAACTTACGTTCGCCTTTGATCGAGGAATATGCCATGATTGATACACCTTATACCAAATTTCCAAAAGGATTGGAAATGAATTATTACAACAAAAACATCGATTCCCCGGGATTTTTACGCGCCAACTGGGCCGTGATGAACGAGATGAAAGGTTGGTACGAAGGGCGCGGTAACGTTTTGGTCATCAGCGAAAAAGGAGATACTCTGAAAACCCAAAAACTTTTCTGGAACAAAAATAAACGCCAAATCTTCACACAAGACACCGTTTACATCATCACCAAAACAGGCGATTCACTTCAAGCCAATAATGGTTTGGAAGCCAAAGATGATTTGACCGAATATATGCTGTTCAATAATCAGGGAATGAAACTTTACGAAGGCGAAAAACTCTAATTTTTTTGTTTGAAAGAATATGTCGCAAATTTGTCTTTCTACTTTCAATTGGTTTAAAAAATAAATGATTCTTTGAAAAAATTAGTCTTTAATCCATTCATTTTCAAAATTTATGGGTTTCTAATTTTCAAATTGATTTAATTATTGTAATTTCGCCAACCAAAAATTTAATTTTTAAGACACAAGATAATGGCAATTTTAGGAGATATCCGTAAGCAGACTTGGTTATTGGTCGTTGTAATCGGGGTGGCAATGTTAGCATTTGTAGCCGGGGATTTATTCAGTGAAAACTCTGTCGTAAAACGTATGTTTACGGGAGATCCAAACGAAGTGGGAAGCATAAATGGCGAATCCATTTCCGTCGCTGAATTCATCAATGCCCAATCCAACATGGCTTCCAATCAAAATATGTCCCAAAACCAAGTTTCACAACAGGTTTGGAACAAATTGATTTCCGAAAAAATCATCAGAACTCAGGCAGAAAAAGCCGGTTTAGAAGTTAGCGATGATGAAGTTTGGGGATTTATGGCAAAACAATACGGCATGGCAGATGCTTCTGAATTGAAAACTGAGGTTGGACGATTAAAATCCCAAGCTGAGCAAGGTGTTCAGGGAACTGCACAAGCTTACCAGAATTTTATCATGATGTTTGAAGACGCAAAACCTAATTTGCTTCGTCAGAAATACATGGATTTGATCTCTATGGGAGTTGCAACAACTTCGAAAGAAGCAGAATTTCAGCAAGTTGGAAACATCCAGAACGCAACGATTGATTATGCATTTGCTTCTTATGATGACTTGATGAAGAAATACAAAGTGGAAGTAACGGACGATGAAATCACGGCATACATCAAAAAATATCCTAAGTTTTATGAAAACGATGCAATGGTGGATTTGAGTTATGTCTATTTCGCTGCTCAACCTTCTGCTGAAGACGAACAAATTGTTTTAAACGAAATCAAAAAATTCCAGAACGGAAGTATTTCAGTCGATAAAGTAAACAATATCACCGATACGATTCCTTCATTTGGATCAGCTGCTAATGATTCCATTTACGTTTCCAAATATTCAGAACGTCCTTTCATGGCACAATACATCACCAAAAAAGAACTTGAGCAATATTCTTCGCAATTGCCTGAAGATTATGTGAGCTTTTTGATGAATGGAACAGTAGGACAAATAGGCGGACCCTTTAAAACAGGGAATGCTTACCAATTGGTAAAAATCTCACGCTCAAAAGAAATCGCTGATTCTATCAACTCCAGTCATATTCTAATTACATATAAAGGAACCGGAAACGAATCGGTTACGAGAACTCGTGACGAAGCAAAAGTTTTAGCAGACAGCATTTTAGCGAAAGCAAATGTGGGTAATTTCACAGAATTAGTAAACCAGTATTCAGAAGATCCCGGTTCTAAAATAAAAAACGGAAACATCGGATGGACAAGCAGAACTTCACAAAACATCGCTCCCGAATATTTACAATTCTTGACTTCTAATGGTACAGGAAAAATTGGTTTGACAGAGTCAAGATTTGGTTATCATATCATCAAAATCGACGGTGTAAAAAATACAACCGGATATCAGTATGCAAACATTATAAAAGAAATAAAGCCATCTCAGGGAACTTCTGATAAAAATTTCTCAGACGCTCGTACGTTTGCACAAGAAGTACAAGGAAAGTCGTTGAATGAGTTTGCAAATCTTGCACAGAAGAAAGGATTTAATTATAACACCGCAGAGAGCATCCCTCGTTATTATCCTCAACCTTTGGTGGATCCAAGTACAGGATTTAGCAATGATAAAGACAACGATATTTTAAGATGGGCATTCAGCAAGGACGCTAAAGCCGGAAGCTCTAATCTTTTCACTACGGCAAACGAAGACCAAATCATCGTATTTGTTTCTTCTAAGTCTTCCAAAGGACTGGCCTCCGCTAAATCGGTACGTAAAGAGGTAGAACCAATTCTTGCTCACCAGAAATTAGCAAAAATGATTGACGATAAAATAGGCGCTACTCCAAGCTTAGATGCATTTGTTTCCAATTTCGGAGCTGCAAAAGCCAATTCATCTATCACATTTGGTTCTGCTCAAATTGCAGGGAAAGGCGCAGAACCAAAAGTAGCAGGTGCTGCATTTGGAATGAAGCCGGGAACTGTTTCCAAAGCCATTGCAGGAAATGCAGGTGTATATGTGATCAATCTAAAATCGAGAGCGGAAGCTCCAAAAGTGGAAGATGCCACTTTCTTAATTGATCAGATTAACCAACAAGCCAAACAAAAAATATCACAACAATTGATTCCTTCCATCATCATGTCTGCGGATATCAAAGACACACGAATGGAAAAATTAGACAGACAACAGATGTAATATCATTATAAAAAATATACGAAAACCGGAGTTTAGCTCCGGTTTTTTTATGGGATATAGTGAAGATTTATTTAAACAATTTCGTGTTCAATGAATTGATTTATAAAACGTACCTGTTTTTTTAGTATATACGGATTAAGATAAATTCTTATCATGTTTCACCTAGATAATATTCATTCGTTTGAATAATTATTCCGAAAAATTAGACACAAAAAAAGCACCTCATTTCTGAAGTGCTTTGTGCGATCCGGACGGGACTCGAACCCGCGACCACCTGCGTGACAGGCAGGTATTCTAACCAACTGAACTACCGGATCAGTCAATTTTGGACTGCAAATATACACGAATTTTTATTTCCTGCAAATAGAATCTAAAAATTGTCAAATTATTTTAAATCTATTTAAAACTGATAAGCCATTCCAACTCCGTTTCCGTTCACATTTAACTTAAGTTGTGAAACCGAATTTTCGTTTGTTCCATTTTCTACTTTAATTCCTTTTCGGATATTTTTTGAATAACCCATCCACAAAGGAATACTTGTCAAAGCAACTCCTGCGCCGATTCCTGCGATTGCCCATCCTGTATTTCTATCTCGTTTTACCTGTCCTTCAAATAATTCATTATCCTTCACCGAAAGCGCCATTCCGATTCCAAATCCAATCCCAAAACTTCCAGTATACGTAATGATTTCAGCAAAAGTCTTATTGGTTCTTGCTTTTTTGATATGGTTAATGGCTTCTTGATTGGTAAATACCTGTTTATATTGACCTAATTTATAGCCTTCTCCATCCTTGATAAAGAAATTCTTTCCGCTAGTTCCCAGTTCCACTTTTCCCGTCTGCGTCTCTTCCACTTGCGCAAAAGACAATGCAGGAACTAACAATAGCGCAATAGCTAGTTTTTTCATTTTTTAAGTTGTTTAATTTGGCGGCGAATTTACAATAAATCTTCATCCACCAAATTCGGCAATGTAACTTTTAACAATGGTTCGGCTTCCATTGCACGTTTGATGGCAAAGATGGCTTCGTCGTTTCTTGCCCAGCTTCTGCGTGCGATTCCATTATTTACATCCCAATGTAACATTGATTTCAATCGGCTTTCAGCGTCTGAAGTTCCATCCAATAACATTCCAAATCCACCATTGATTACTTCACCCCAGCCAACACCACCGCCGTTATGAATCGAAACCCAAGTTGCACCCCGGAAACTATCGCCGATCACATTGTGAATCGCCATATCAGCCGTAAATTTCGAACCGTCGTATATGTTGGAAGTTTCACGGAAAGGCGAATCCGTTCCTGAAACATCGTGATGATCTCTGCCTAAAACAACCGCTCCAATTTCGCCTTTGGCTATTGCGTCGTTAAATGCTTTCGCAATTTTAATTC
>CALLXZ010000139.1 GCA_937875605.1 uncultured Moheibacter sp. | reverse complement strand
TACACCATTGCCGCACAACGGTTGTCGTCCACCAAAACGCAGAAGAGTGTAACAATTGAAAAGAGAATTAAGATGAAATTATTCATTCAAAATTCAAAATTCAAAATTCAAAAATTAGATTAAAAATGGCAAGATATACAGGACCAAAAACAAAAATCGCTAGAAAATTCGGACAACCTATTTTTGGTGATGATAAAAGCTTCGAAAAGAAAAAATATCCTCCGGGAATGCATGGCCCGAACAAAAGAAGAGGGAAAAAATCGGAATACGCAGTTCAGTTAGAAGAAAAACAAAAAGCGAAATATACCTACGGTATCCTTGAGCGTCAGTTTGCAAATATGTATAAAAAAGCAAATGCGAAACCGGGAATTACAGGGGAAATTTTATTGCAACTTTGTGAATCACGTTTGGACAACGCAGTTTACCGTTTCGGAATCGCTCCGTCACGAAGTGCAGCTAGACAATTCGTAACACACAAACACATTACGGTAAACGGTGAAGTGGTGAACATTCCTTCTTACCAATTAAAACCAGGTGATGTAGTGGCTGTCCGCGAAAAATCAAAAACATTAAGTGCTATTACAGATTCACTGAAATCCCGATCTACTTATGATTGGTTGATTTGGAATGATGAGCAAATGTCAGGTACATTTAACTCAGTTCCAGAGAGAGTCCAGATTCCGGAAGACATCAAAGAACAATTGATTGTCGAATTGTATTCTAAATAATTTTAGAATAATAGAAATTTTATATCAAGTGTAGAAACCGAAAGGTTTCGGTTAAACAAAAAAATCTTATACAAAAAGATGACAATTTTAAACTTTATAAAACCGGACAAAGTAGTCTTAGTCGAATCAGACAGCAATTATGGTCAATTTGAATTCCGTCCGTTGGAGCCAGGTTATGGATTGACGATCGGGAACGCTTTGCGCAGAGTTTTGCTTTCTTCTTTGGAAGGATATGCCATTACTTCTGTCAAAATCGAAGGCGTTGACCATGAATTTTCAACCATTTCCGGTGTTGTAGAAGACATGACTGAAATTATTTTGAACCTTAAAAAAGTAAGATTCAAAAGACAAATCAGCGAGTCTGACTCTGAAACGGTAACGGTTTCTATCTCCGGACAAGAACAATTGACGGCAGGAGATTTGGGGAAATTTATTTCCGGATTCCAGATACTGAATCCTGATTTTGTAATTGCAAATATGGACAAAAAGGTGAAATTAGAATTCACTTTCACTATCGAGAAAGGACGTGGTTATGTACCGGCAGATGATAATAAAAAAGCAAATGCACCCATCGGAACCATTGCAATCGATGCAATTTACACGCCGATTAAAAATGTACGATACAGCGTAGAAAACTATCGTGTAGAACAAAAAACCGACTATGAAAAGTTGATTTTGGAAATTACAACTGATGGTTCTATCTCTCCGCAGGATGCTTTGACAGAAACGGCGAAAATTTTAATTCACCATTTCATGTTGTTCTCTGATGAGCGAATCACTTTGGAAGCAGAAGAAGTAGCCTATGGCGAAACCTATGACGAAGAAGCTTTGCACATGAGACAGTTGTTGAAAACAAAATTGGTTGATATGGACTTGTCAGTTCGAGCTTTGAACTGTTTGAAAGCTGCTGAAGTAGAAACCCTTGGAGAATTGGTTTCTTACAACAAATCAGATTTGATGAAATTCAGAAACTTCGGTAAAAAATCTTTGACCGAATTAGAAGAATTGGTTGACAACAAAGGATTAAGTTTCGGAATGGACATTTCCAAGTATAAGTTAGACGTAGAATAATTTTAGTAAAATGAGACACGGTAAAAAAATCAATCATTTAGGGAGAACAGCTTCTCACAGAAAAGCTTTGTTGTCTAACATGGCTTCCTCATTGATTACACATAAAAGAATCAATACTACAGTTGCAAAAGCAAAATCATTGCAACGCTATATTGAACCATTGATCACCAAATCAAAAACAGACGACACCAATAACCGTCGTGTGGTATTTAGTTACTTACAAGACAAAGAAGCAGTTGCCGAATTGTTCCGTGAAGTAGCTCCAAAAGTAGGCGATAGACCAGGTGGATACACACGTATCATTAAAACCGGTTTCCGTCACGGAGACAGTGCAGATACTGCAATGATCGAATTGGTAGATTTTAACGAATTGTACACTTCAGCTAAACCGGAGAAGAAAACTAGAAGAAGCAGAAGAACAGGAACCAAAGCTACGGATGAAACGACGAAAGAAGTTGAAACAAAAGAAGAAGT
>CALLXZ010000138.1 GCA_937875605.1 uncultured Moheibacter sp. | reverse complement strand
ACACAATGCCTATTATCAAACGTTGGTCGATCAGGTGAGTTCTTCTAACTTACAGGCCAACTTAACAACTTTTGCCAATTTCGGTGAAAAACAATTGGGGTCTTCGGCACAAACTGATGCACTGAATTGGATGGTTGATTTATATCAATCCTGGGGCTATACAGATATCCAAAAACATGAGGTAAATAGCTGGGGAGAAACAGGTTATAACCTCATCGTGACCAAAACCGGAACGGTGTATCCAGACACTTACATCATCATAGACGGTCATTACGACACCATCAACGGTCCCGGCGCAAATGACAATGGAAGCGGAACTGTTATTTTACTTGAATTGGCCAGAATTCTAAAGGATATTCCAACCGAATATTCCATTAAATTCATTCATTTTACAGCAGAAGAATGGGGATTGATCGGAAGCTATCAATATGTTGAAGACATTGTTTTGCCGCAAAACTTGGACATCCGTTTGGTTTTAAATATTGACCAGGTCGGTGGAGTAGCGGGAGAAATTAACGATACGATTACTTGTGAACGCGATCAGGAATCGCCGAATTCCAATAATGCACAATCTTCTGATTTTACCAATCAGTTGATGAACTGTATGGAAATTTATTCGGATTTAGAAACGGATTTAAGTTATGCTTACGGTTCGGATTATGTTCCGTTTCAGGAAGAGGGTTTTGTGATTACTGGACTTTATGAATACAACGAATCGCCCTATCCCCACACTTCTCAGGACACTTTGGAAAATGTGGATTTTGAATTCATCCATCAGGTTGCAAAAGGAAGTTTGGGTGCGCTGAGTCATTTTGCAGTTGTACAGGGAGAGATGAGCCTGAACGATCAGAATTCATCTGTGTTTCAGGTTTTTCCAAATCCGGTTGATAAATCTTTGACCATTAAAACCAATTCTATGAAGTCGAAAACTATTCAAGTGAATGACTTAACCGGAAAATTAATTCTGGAAAAAAATTCATCCGATAAAGAATTCAAAGTCGATACTTCTCATCTTCCCAATGGAATTTATTTATTAAATTATAGTGAAGGCGGCGTTATATCGACCCAAAAAATAATTGTACAACATAAATAATAAATCATTGTTTACCGGAATTGTTGAAAATATCGCTCGAATTGAAAACTTAGAAAGAGAGGGAAGCAATCTTCATCTTTGGCTGGAGTGCGGTTTTATAAACGAATTGAAAATTGATCAAAGCATTTCGCATAACGGCGTCTGTCTGACGGTGGTGGAAATTGGTGAAAAATCGTATAAAGTCACCGCTATTGATGAAACGTTGAAAAAAACCAATTTAGGTCAACTTTCTATCAGCTCAAAAGTAAACTTGGAGCGTTGCATGCGCTTTAATGATCGTTTGGACGGACACATCGTTCAGGGTCATGTAGACCAAACCGCTGTTCTGAAATCCATTGAAAATGAAAACGGAAGTTTTTTATTGACATTTGAGTACGATGAAGCTTCTTCAGGAAATGTAACCGTACCGAAAGGTTCAATTTGTATAAACGGAGTCAGTCTGACGGTTGTAAAATCAGAAGTTGGTTTGTTTTCAGTTGCCATCATTCCTTACACTTGGGAAAATACAAATTTACATACACTCAAATTGGGCGATTTGGTAAATTTAGAATTTGATATCATCGGAAAATATATTCAAAGATTGATGAACAGATAAAATATGTGGAACCGGCTTAAATTATCCCAACGAATTTTTGCTGCGATGTTTTTAGTAATTCTATTTACATCGGTTTCCATATTGCTCATTACCGACTATAATTTCCGTGAGCAAAACCGCGCTTTTGCGGAAGATTTGCTGAAAAGAAAAGAAAGCCAAGTCATTGCCGCTATTGATTATGAATTGGATCGTTATCCCAATTTAGCTACGGATCAGAACATTTATGAGGTATTAAGAAATGTTATATTAGGAATTTCAGATGTTCATAAAACCGACATTAATGTTTTCGACGTCAGAGGAAATCTGATGCTCACAACAGAGTCCAAAGACGTTCCGGCAAGAGTTCTGCCTCAAAAAGTGCTGAACAGCCTTTCGACTAACTTGGAATATCTGGAAATTCCGGTAGATGTTGGTAGGGGAAAAACTTTTTTGACAACCTACCAATATATTTTGAATTATCAAGGTGAACCCGTCGCCATTGTAAATCTTCCCTATAAATCCGATAATTCTCTATTTAAAGAAAATATGCATTCACTCCTAAGTCGATTTGCGGGTGTAATGCTTTTCGTATTAATTGGCGGAGGGTTTTTGTCTTGGTTTATGACCAAGCAAATTACCAAAAAAATCGAATTAATCGCCGGAAAAATCAAACAAACCGATGTGGTAATCCACAATAAACCGATTGAATACCAACCCAAAGACGAACTACGCCCATTGGTGGATTCTTACAATGAAATGCTGGAAAAATTGAATCATCAGTCCAATTTACTGGCATTGACGGAGCGTGAAGAAGCTTGGCGTGAAATGGCAAAACAAGTGGCACACGAAATCAAAAATCCACTGACGCCTATGCGTATGATGATTCAGAATTATGAACGAAAATACGATCCAACAGACCCCCATTCCAAAGAAAAATTAAAAGATCTTTCCGATACGCTTGTTACACAAATCGATACGATGTCTGCTATCGCAGAGGCTTTTTCGGATTTTGCAAGGATGCCATTGCGGAAAGACGAAGAAATAGATGTGGTCAATACCATCGAAACAGCATTGGAAATTTTTCCCGAAAATACTATACTATTTGATGCTTCTGTAAAAGAAATGAAATTGAATTTTGACAAAATTTACCTCATCCGTATCATTACAAATCTTGTGAAAAATGCGATTCAGGCGGTTCCCGGAAATCGAAAACCGGAAATCCATGTCATATTGCAGAAAATGAAAGATTTAGTTGTGATCCGCATTTCGGACAATGGAGTTGGGATTCCACCGCATCTGGGCGATAAAATATTTGAGCCGAAATTTACAACTACCACGGGCGGAATGGGGCTCGGACTTGCTATGGTTAAAAAAATTGTAGAAGATTATAACGGCGAAATCCGTTACCAGAGCGAGGAAAACCGAGGAACGGAATTCATCATCAAATTCCCTCATGGAAAAGCCGGCTTTTGAATTTAAACAATTTTCCATCGTACAGGAAAAATCAGCCATGAAAATCGGAACGGACGGCGTTTTACTCGGTGCGTGGGCAACTGCCGAAAAGCCCAAAAGAATTCTTGACATCGGAACCGGAACCGGACTGATTGAATTAATGCTCGCGCAACGTTTTCCTGATGCTGAACTTATCGGAATTGAAATCGATGAAAATGCTTTTGAAGAAGCAAAATTCAATATTTCTCAAAGTAAATTTCATAATCGATGTCAAGTCTTTCATTCTTCCTTACAAGAATTTCATTCAGAAAAAAAATTTGATTTAATTGTGAGTAATCCACCGTTTTTTGATTGGACGCACAAGGAAGATTCTTCCCGAAACAAGGCAAGGCAACAATCCAATTTGAATTTTGAAGAATTGGTTTTTTATGCTGAAAAATTATTGAGCGATAAAGGAAAATTCGCAGTGATTATTCCTTTTGAAGCGGAAAAATATCTGTTGGAATTGGGCGAAAAATCAAGTCTTTTTCCCGAGAAAATTACCCGAATAAAAGGCAATGAAAATGCTGCGTTCAAACGAAGTTTACTGCTTTTTTCAAGAAAAAATTCTAAGGTTGAAATGGATGAATTGATTATTGAAATTTCCAGAAATGTTTACGCGCAAGATTACATTTCGTTGACGAAAGATTTTTATTTAAAGATGTAATTTAAACCAATCTATAATTTTCAATTATTAATTTAACTGTTTGATTTTCAGACTTTAGTTTTGAATAAAATTTCAATTTCAAACTTCCGGAAATTGCTTCTACCAAGAAATCTCTTCCTCGAAACTGAATGTCTGAAACGTTAAATTCTGTTCCTATTTCGCTTTCAATGATTTCTTCCGGATAAATAATCGCTTTCTGATTTTCAGGAATTTCAATCTGAAATAAACGATTCATTTCTTCTGAATTTAAAATCGAATATTCGCCGAGCAAACTTGCAACATATTCATTTACAGGATTATTTCGAATCATTTCAGGTGTGTCCATTTGAAGAATTTCTCCCTTTCGAATGATGATTATTTGATCCGAAAAACCCAATGCATCATTTACGTCGTGTGTTGTCAAAATCACAGTACAATTCTTTTCCTTTGCCCAATTCCACAAACTTTTTCTTATCTGAAACTTCAGCGGCTGATCCAAATGACTGTAAGGTTCGTCCAATAATAGCAGCTGAGGTTTGGCGGCAATGGCTCGGGCGATAGAAACGCGCTGACGCTGTCCTCCGCTAAGTTTTGTGGGTAATTCATTTTTAAACGTATTCAAATCTACCACTTTTAGCGCTTCTTCTATAGTAGTTGCTTTCAGGGAAAGATCAAAATTACTAAGGTATTTTCCGGTGTTTTCTGCTGTCGTCACAT
>CALLXZ010000137.1 GCA_937875605.1 uncultured Moheibacter sp. | reverse complement strand
GGTTTCTTTTTGAACCAGGTTTTCATGCGATTATAATCCAGAAAATAAGAAACTCTTACTGAAAAGCTGTTCAATTGAGGCTGGGAAAAAAGATAATCAAAATTGTCACGGAAACTCATTTGCGAAACTCCGTCATAGCCTTCTATGGCGTTGCGATAAAGCAAGGAAAGCTGGCTTCCCGGCGCAAACCACCAACTGAAACGTAAATCGATGTTCCAACTGTTGTACGTAGCATCATGATTTTGGTTGTAGGCAAAATCGGGAGTTAGTTCACCGTTTTGTTTCAATTGATAGAATTTATCATAGGTAACGTCGGTGTAATAATGACGAAAAGCGAGATTCAGAGCCATCGTATTGTTGAAAATATATTGGGATTCTAAGGAAGTTTCCACTGTATTTCGGTCGCGTTCACCGAAGAAAATGTTCTCACCATCATAGGAAACGAAACCTTGTTCTTTGTCGGAAAGTGTGGTTTTCGTAAATAGAAAGAGTTTCCATTTGTCCGAAACACGGAATCTCGGAGAAAAATCAAATACCAATTTTCCACGTCCACGCTGATCATATTTGTACCAATCCAATGTAGTGTCCAGCGCTAATCTTTTTCTGTAATCGGTGGAAATCCAAACCCAAGGATTGTAATAAGCCGGAACATCCACATGACGTGCTTCAACGCGCGGTTCGTAAATATCATTCATCCCGAAAGGCATCATTTCAAATCCACCTCCAAAAACAAAAAAAGTTTTGGTTGTAAAACTGGAATTGAAATTAAAATTGAAATTATAATACATATCCGGCTCCAGACGACGGTTATAATTCAAATTAAAATTCAGATTATAACTGTTGAAAGCTCCTTTTGGTTGTAAAAGACGATAACCGTAATATGCATAATAATTGATGTAATTGGTTTGCCCGGTATATCCTAAATCGTCGATGTCATAATCTTTAGTTCGGAAAAAAATACTTGCCTGATAACGGTGTTTTCCACTAATTTTAGCTGCCGCTAAACTTCCTTCCATCCCAAATTGGTTTTCTGTGTCTCTTACCCAACTGGCTTCTGCATTTCCCCAATAATTCCATGTATTCTTTTTATTGGTCAAATCGAAATACAAACCGGAAACATTAGCATCCCGATAATTTCCTTCTCTTAAAGTGTTGGTATTTACAAACGAAACCGAATTATTTTCTCCGAATCGTTGATCTAAAACCAATACATTATAATTCGCCATCGGTTCTACCAATTCATTGCGAATTTCGCCGGTTTCGGTATTTTTTATTTTGGCAAAGCTTCGTTCGGTTACGGCATTGAAAATTCCTATTCCGAGATTTTTTCCCGTTCGTCCTGATACTTTTAAAGCGTTTATCAAATCCACTTTTGCAGGAAATTCTGTAATTTCTTCGTTTTCGGACACGTTGGGAGAAATACTCGGAAATCCTCCAACTCTTCTGGAATAAAATAAATTTCCTTTGTTAAAAAGTTCGGTTCCTTCGGTGAAAAATGGACGTTGTTCTTCATATTGTACTTCAAAAGCCGATAGGTTTAAAACCGTCGGATCAAATTTCGTTTGTCCGAAATCGGGAATTAAAATCATGTCCAACGTAAAAGCATCGGTAATTCCGTATTTTAAGTCCATCCCACCGTTATAGATAAATTCGCTTTTTCCATCGTAATTGTTCACATAACCCGAAAGATAGGGTTGGAAGGATAATCGAGTCGGAGGGTCTATGTTTTGAATACCGTGGATTTCGCCATCATAAATGGAAAATGCCCCTTTTGTATTGTCAATATGGTTCCAACTTTGTCGTGTTCTAACTCTTCGAACTTCCCGCTCCATATTCAGTCCCCAAGTTTGGATATCCTTTTTCGGAAAACGCAATTCGTAGTAAGGAATAAAAAATTCTGCCACCCAACCTTCTTCATTGATTTTGGCAGCACTGTACCATACGCCGTTCCAGGAACCATCTTCATTTCCATTTGTAATTTTAGAATCATATTGGACACCTGCAGCAGTTACCAGAAATTGCAAACTTTGCTGGCGATCGTTATAACCATTTAGTAAAAGGTAGAAAAAATCATCATTTCCTACACCGTCACGCTCCGTTAGTTCCTTCAGTATTTTTTCCGGTTCCGGATCATACATCATTACGCCGAAATAAATTCCCAAATCATCATACACGATTTTAACTTCCGTTCGCAAACTATCAGGAACCGGTTTCCCGTTGTTGGGCTGACGTTCCACAAAATCTTTTGCGATGGGAGCATTACGCCAAGCGACATCATCCAGAATCCCGTCAATCTTTGGGCTCTCCGATACCTTTACAACATGGATTTTTTTTCGTGCAATGGTATCGGTTTCCTGCCCTTGTAAATAAAAACTGAGAAATAATGTTATAATAAAAAGTGGAATTCGGATGATGACTGACATAAGGTATTTAGTTTCTAAAAAGACGATACGATTTTAAAGTTGTTACAGGAAATCCTAAAATTTTGGATCAAATTAATTTCGTGGCGCTTTTGGCCTTTGAGGTGGAGCTGGCGCTTTCTGACTTCCTATTGCTTCAGAGACTTGGTCTCCTAAATCCTCCATTTTTAACTGAAACGCTTTCGTCACGACATCTTTATCCATTTCCATTTCTATTTTTCCTTGTCTCACACTTACGCTGTATCCTTTTCCTTCCCAAATTGCGGTACGGTCAGTTGCTTCGGTAGGATTTCCTAATGTTTTCTGGATGATAGATTTTGCTGCAGAGGTTTTACCGGAATCAAATCTTGCGTTATACGAATAGTCATTGTCATCACTGCTCACCGAAATCGAAATATTCGAATTGGTAGAAGTACTCGTAGAAGTTTTTTGCGAAAATGCCTGGAAACTTAAAAAAGTCATCAACAGGCTGAATACGATTTTTTGCATATTTAAATTGTTTTGGATTACAATGCAAACTTCAGATAACAGAAATTCAAATTGGGTTAATCGAAGGTTAACGAAGGGTTAATGTCAAAAATTGCTGAATATGAATGAATTTGCTTGTGTATTTTTGTGTCCGAATGAAACAGAAAAACCAAATTAAAATTTTAATCATTGCTTGTCTGGTTATACTGGTCGGATTGATTTCCATTCAGTATTATTTGATTCGAAATACCTATCAACTGACTTCCGAAACCTATGTAAATGAGGTGAAGAAACAAATCAGTCCCGTGTTGGATGCACCTGAAATGGACTCAATTGAAGATAGATTTATTTCGGAGATGAAAAATTTATGTTTGGATAAAGCCAAGGATAGTTTGTCGCTTTTGCAGTTTCAATTAAAAGCCCAATTTCTGGCAGATTCCATTCACTTAATCAGTAAAAAATATTTATCGACTCAGTTTAGAGATTATCCACTTTTGAAAGAAATCGGAGTCCGGGTGGAATTAAATCAAATTCTTTTTGAAACAGACGGAGTCTATGACACTTTGCTACGCAAAATAGATCCTCCGTTGGTATATATAGGCGATAAGTTTCAAAAGAAAAGTTTTAATATCAGTACCGGCGTTACTCTTACTTCGGTAGAATTAGATGAAAAGGAAGATCAGGAGGCGGTTGAATATTATTACAAACACCATCAGTCGGTGGACATGGATATTTCCAATTTTCAACAGAAAATCTTAAGGAAAATGGCTGGAATGTTATTGGGCGCGGTGGGATTAATTTTGGCGGTTATCCTTTTGTTTTTTCAGATGTACCGTTCACTTATTAAACAAAAGAAAATAGCCGATGTCAAGACTGATTTTGCCAATAATATCACACACGAATTGAAAACACCTTTGGCTTCTCTGAATCTAGTTGTTAAATCTTTACAAAAAGAAGAAGTTATACAAAATCCCGAAATGCTAAAACAGCTTTTGGGTTCGATGGATCGTCAAAATAATCGAATTCAAAACATCGTGGACAGAGTTTTGGAAAGTTCCGTAAACCGGCAGAAAATACATCTGCAGGAAGTTGACGTTGTAAAGTTTTTAAAAGATTTCACTTCGGATTTTTCCTCAGAAACACATTCTTTGAAAGTAGATTTGGAGCCTGAAGAATTCATTCTCCAAACCGATACCTATCAATTAGGAAGAGTTATCCAGAATTTACTGCAAAATGCGGAAAAGTACAGCCCTGAAGGAACCGAAATTCGTTTAAAAGGACTTCAGAATAATTCAGATTATATCATCGAAATACAAGACGAAGGAATCGGAATTCCGGCAACGGAACAGGAAAGGATTTTTGATAAATTTTATCGGGTTTCAGAGGGAAATCGACACAATGTGAAAGGTCTTGGGCTCGGATTGTATTTGTGTAAACAAATTATGGATAGTTTGGGTGGAAGTATATTTGTGCAAAGTACCTTGAAAAAAGGAAGTACATTTATTTTGAAAATTCCCGCTTGATGGGAAGTTCGAAGATCGAAAAATGCATAACGAAAAATATGATAAAAATTCTGATAGTCGAAGACGATTTGGATTTGGGTAATTTGCTCAAACAGTATTTGGAATTGAAT
>CALLXZ010000136.1 GCA_937875605.1 uncultured Moheibacter sp. | reverse complement strand
GCAAAGAAGTGGTAAAAAGAATTAAGAAGAAAACGGGAATTGAAATCGAAATTATTAATGGAATTACAGAAGCAGAATTAATTTTTGATTCCGAATTACAGAATTTTATTTTGGATGGAAATAATTATTTATATGTAGATGTAGGGGGCGGAAGTACGGAATTGACATTGATTTCCAACGGAGAAGTTTTGCTTTCCAAGTCTTTCTCAATTGGTACCGTCCGTTTATTGGAAGGAAAAGTGGAAAAATCTGTTTATCCGGAAATGAAAAAATGGATCGAAGCCAACATCCGAAGTTATGATGTAGACATGATTGGTTCGGGAGGAAATATCAACCATGTTTATAAATATTCGGGCGTTCAAATGGGAAAACCACTTCGCGGAGCTTATCTGAGAAGTCGTTACCGAATTGTTCGTGAAATGTCGTACGAAGACCGAATGAAAGAATTAAATATGAAACCCGACCGTGCTGATGTAGTCGAATATGCCCTCGAAATCTACACCAAAGTGATGAAATGGTCACGCGCCAAGAAAATATTTGTTCCGAAAATCGGTATTTCCGACGGGATGATCCGGCATTTGTATGAAAAGGTGAAGTAATCCTCCCTAGAAATCTATTCTAAACAATTTAAAACCGTTCCCGATTTTAGCTCTGTTTCACTCCATTCTTTTTCAGGAATGCTGTCCGCTGTAATTCCACCGCCGACATACAACCAAATTTTATCCTGGAAAAATTGTCCGCTGCGCAAATTCACAAAATATTCTTTTGAATTCTTTAATTCAATTCCTAAATAACCGGAATAAAATTCACGGTTATATCCTTCATTTTCAATTATAAAATGAAATGCCTCTTTTTTAGGAAGTCCACAAACTGCCGGAGTTGGATGCAATCTTTGCAATAAAGAATCAATCGATAAATCACTAGAAATTTCCCCTGAAAGATAGGATTTTAAATGCTGGAATTTTCCTGCCGTAACCGTTTCCGGACCATCCACTTTTAGATTTTCCAAACTGGTTAAATTCTCTAAAATATAATCGGTTACGATTTTCTGTTCGTCAAATTCCTTTTCTGCCCATTCGTTTTGCGGGCTTTTAGTTCCGGCAAGCGAAACGGTTTTTACTTCTTTACCTATCTGGCTGATCAATAATTCCGGCGTGGCGCCCATCCAGGTTTCCTCATTTGGATTGTGCCACAAATAAACCATCGCGTCAGAATGGTTTTCAACTAAATTTTTAAACGAATTAAAAATATTATAATTCTGATTATCAATCATATTAATTCGACTCATGACGATTTTCCGAATTTCAGTTGTTTGGATAGTTTGAATGGTTTTTTGGATCAAATTTTCATATTCGGATTGGGTTTTAGCCAAAAATTCAGGTGCTAAATCCAAACTGATTTCGAAGTCAAAGTCAAAATCCTCTTGATTAATTGAAACAGGAAATTGATCCGAAATTATTTTTTCGATTTTCGAATCAAATGAATGCATCAAAAATCGGTTGGAATCCGAATTGTCCTGAACCAATAAATGTATTTCCTTGTTGTTTGGTTTTCGGAAAAGAACAAATGATTCATTTTTTTGAATGGCTTTTTTTAATTTATGTGAGAATTTTGAGATCATATTATATTCTTCATTACGAAAAACAACCTTGAAAGTTTTTAAAAAATTTAAACATAATTATTTGGAACGATGGAATTGGTCAGATGGCAGTAGCAAATCATCTGTCCTTCTTCATCTTTGATTTCAATTTTCACCA
>CALLXZ010000135.1 GCA_937875605.1 uncultured Moheibacter sp. | reverse complement strand
TATAATTTAAAAACTTCGTTTGACAAGAAATCAGAAGTTCGTACCATTTCACTTGAGATTTTAGCTTCGCTGAATTCAGTTTTACCAAAAGATTTTCCTTTAATTTCTGCAAAAATTCCAATTAATTTTTCCAATTCTTCTTCCGTAACAACTTCATCCAAAGAAATGCTGATTTTTCCGTCTTCGAAGAAATTCAACAAAATATTATTAGATTCAAATTTATCTTTTGTAATTCCTTCGGATTCAATCTGAACGGTATCGAAGAAATTGGAATGAACCGTTTTGTAGCCCAATTCATTCAAAGCATCGTACAAACGAACCGCTTTTTTATGAATGTTCTGAGCGATAAACTCTAAACCTTCTTTTCCATGATAAACAGCGTACATTCCCGCCATCACCGCCAATAAAACCTGTGCCGTACAGATATTGGAAGTAGCTCTCTCACGTTTGATATGTTGTTCGCGTGTTTGCAATGCCATACGCAATGCAAATTTTCCGTTTCGGTCTTGGGAAACACCAATGATACGTCCGGGAATCTGACGTTTGTATTCTTCCGTACAACTCATAAAAGCTGCGTGTGGTCCACCATAACCCATGGGCACACCAAAACGCTGAGAAGTTCCTACGGCAATATCAGCACCCATTTCGCCTGGTGATTTCAACATGACCAAAGCCATCAAATCACTCGCAACCACAACCTGCATTCCTTTTTCTTTTAAAGAAGAAATCAGTTGGGTATAATCAACAATTTTTCCTGATTTTCCCGGATATTGCAACAAAGCTCCGTAGAATTCATCTCCAAATTCAAATTCATCCGGATTTCCGACTACAATTTCAATTCCCAATCCA
The DNA here is from genome assembly GCA_937875605.1 of uncultured Moheibacter sp. GTDB lineage: Bacteria > Bacteroidota > Bacteroidia > Flavobacteriales > Weeksellaceae > Moheibacter. The sequence goes on along the minus strand of CALLXZ010000135.1, from coordinate 2,416 downwards.
CTTGCTTTAGTTTGACAAACTGCTAAACTTTGCGGGAAAATATCATCTGAAATAAAGAATTTATTGGCATCTTTTTTCTCTTTTGGTTTGGCTTCCGACATCATGTGCATGGCTTCGGCGCAGGACGTTCCCTCGTCCAATAAAGACGCATTGGCAATCGGTAATCCTGTCAAATCAGAAATCACAGTCTGATAATTCAACAAAGCTTCCAAACGACCTTGTGCAATTTCAGCCTGGTAAGGTGTATAAGCCGTATACCATCCCGGATTTTCTAAAATATTTCGTTGGATGGGCGAAGGTAAAATCGTGCGGTAATAACCGTATCCAATAAAACTTCTCGCTTTTCTATTTTTATCAGCCAATCCTTGCAGATGCTGTAAAATTTCATATTCAGACAATGCATCGGGCAAATCCAAAGGTTTCTGGAAACGGATTTCAGCCGGCATCGTTTCATTAATTAAGTCGTCAATTGAATTCTTTCCAATTACAGAAAGCATTTCAGCCGCATCACCTGAAAGAGTTCCGATGTGGCGAAGTGAAAAATCTTGTGTGTTCATATTTGTTTTGCGGTGATTAAAATGAAGCCCAAATTTACGATTTTTAATCGTACTAAAAACTAATCTTTATCAACCGTTGTTGATAATGAATTACCTTTGTTTCTTATGATTTCATTCCTTGAAAAATACTTAATAAAAACCAATATCTGGGTAGCCATCTGCTTTACAGCTTTGTTGGTGTTTTTTCAATTGGGATTGTACGAAAAGATTATTTCGGTTTGGGGAATTGTGTTTTTTGGAACTTTGGCGATTTATAATTTTTCCCGCATTCAATCTCTTCAGGATTTCTTCTTATTTAAATCGGAAAATCAATCACAGATCATTTTAATTCTCATCGGTTTGATCGGAACTTTAATTTGTGTTGTACTTCGCGGATTTGAACTGAAAACATTTTTATATCTGGGCGTTTTGGGTTTTGTAAGTTTTTGCTATTCCCTACCCTTTTCCGGATTGGGTTTACGTATGATTCCGTTTCTGAAATTATTTCTGATTGCCTTTGTTTGGGCAGGAAGTTCGGTCGGACTTTTATTGGTTGTACATGAAGATTTGTTTGCATACAAATTTCTGTTTATTTCTGTTTTCTTATTTGTAGTAGGCATTACTATTCCTTTTGACATCCGTGATTCGGATTCAGACGAACGACAGCTCAAAACCATTCCGCAGGTAATTGGAGTGAAATACGCTAAAACACTGTCCATCATAAGCTTAATTTTAAGCAGCATTTTGTTTTGGGTTGAATTTGGTGAGTGGAATATTTTAGTAAAAAGCTGGATGATAACCTTTTTAATTTCAATTGTTTTTGTAATAAATTCATCGGAAAAAAGAAAAGATTTTTATTATTCATTTTGGATCGAAAGCTGTTCGCTGATTCCATTGATCATTTATTTTCTTTTTCAACTATAAGGAAGAATTTCACTACCTTTCGTTTAATTATTTCCATACTAATTTATGTATTTCCGAAAAAAACAAGGCAAAGGTTTTCAATACCTCGATTCAAATGGTAACGCTATTTCAGATACAGAGCTTAAAAATTATATTAAATCCTTGGTAATTCCTCCGGCATGGAAAGAGGTGGAAATAAACGAAAAGAAAACCGCAAAAATCCTTGTCACAGGTAGGGATGAAAAAGGACGAAAGCAATATATCTACAATCCTAAATTTAGGGTAAAACAAGACCAAAAGAAATTTGACCGTATTATTAACTTTGCAGAACAAATAGAGCACATGCGAAGAGTAACCGGACAGCATCTCCGAAAGAAAAAACTCACACGGGAAAAAGTACTTGCTTCTATGGTTCGTCTGCTGGAATCGGCATTTTTCCGTCCTGGAAGTGAAAGTTATACAAAAGAAAATCAAAGTTACGGCATCACCACGATGCGTAGCAAACACTTGAAAATAGAAGGAAAAGAATTGATTTTTTCGTACAAAGGAAAATCAGGAGTCGAGCAGGAAAAACACATCATAGATGAAAGACTTGCCAAAATCGTAAAAGAAATTGACAGCCTTTCTGGCTATGAAATATTCAAATATTATGATGAAAACGATCAAATCATAGACGTAAAAAGTGATGATCTGAACGCATACATCCGTGAAATAATGGGTGATGAATATTCCGCTAAAGATTTTCGAACTTGGTCAGGAACGATGATTGCTGCTATAGCGCTGGATCAATTAGGCACTGTTGAACCAATGGATCAGAAAAAATTGGATAAAAACATCCGTCAAGCGGTCATCGCTGTAAGTGAAAAGTTAGGAAATACACCCGCTGTGGCTCGAAGTTCTTATATTGATCCAAGAGTCATCGACGAATATTTAGACGGGAAAACTTTAAGTTATTTTCAGAAAGAAGTAAAACGTTT
>CALLXZ010000134.1 GCA_937875605.1 uncultured Moheibacter sp. | reverse complement strand
TTTTTAATTAATCTTTAAAAAGCTCAAAAAAGTTGAAATAACTACAAATAAAAATTCCCCTTCCGGAATACGGAAGAGTTGATTTATAGCAAGTTACTCATATATAACTATTTATTACTCTCAAAAGGACTGCAAATATAGGGATTAATTATTATACTTTCCAATTAATTATTAATTTAAAATAAAAAAAGCCATCGCTGTGCGATGGCTTTATATAGTAAGTTTAAGAAATAAATTATTTTACTTCAACTTCAGCACCAGCTTCTTCTAATTGTTTTTTCAAAGCTTCTGCTTCGTCTTTAGAAACACCTTCTTTCAATGCTTGAGGAGCTGTATCAACTAAATCTTTTGCTTCTTTCAATCCTTTTCCAGTCAAATCTTTTACCAATTTAACTACTGCAAGTTTGTTTGCACCACCTGCTTTCAAGATTACGTCGAATTCAGTTTTTTCTTCTACAGCAGCTTCTCCGCCACCTGCAGCAACTACAACTGCAGCAGCAGCTGGTTCGATTCCGTATTCGTCTTTTAAGATTGTTGATAATTCATTTACTTCTAAAACTGTCAAGTTTACTAACTCTTCAGCTAATTTTTTAACATCTGCCATTTTTAAATGTTTTTTTTGGTTTTACAACTTTTTTGTTTGTTTCAGGTTTAAAGTTTCGGATTTAAAGTTTTTCAACTTAAAACATTTCACTCGGAACTTGAAACGTATTATAATTTATGAGTGCGCTTATTCAGTAGCAGGCGCTTCGTCTGCTGATTCAGAAGTTTCTTCTGTTGCCGGAGTTTCAGGTGCATCTGCTGCTTCTGGAGCCGCTTCAACCGCTGGAGTTTCTTCTACAGCCGGAGCCGCTTCTTCCGATTTGGATTCTACTTCTTTTTCGGATGCATTTTCTTTGTTCTGCAATTGAGAAACTAAAGACTGGATCGGAGATTTTAACAATGCTACGATGTCTGCAATCATCTCTTCGCGAGATTTCAATGCAGATAGAGCTGATAATTTATCATCTCCAACATAAACGTTGTTTTCAATCCAAGCACCTTTCAATACAGGTTTATCAGATTTCTTACGGAAAGTTTCGATAACTTTAGCAGGAGCATTTCCTTTTTCAGCGATCATCATCGCTGTGTTCCCTGCCATCGCATCAAATAATCCGGAGAAATCTTTATCCTCGCTACGTTCCATTGCTTTACGAAGCAATGTATTTTTTACTACCCTCAAAGAGATATCGCCTTTGTGACAAGCTCTTCTTAATTCGGTAGTATTGGTTGCATCTAATCCTGAAATATCAGCAAGGTAAACTATGTTCGACTCTGCTAACACCGCAGCTAAATCATCGATCATCTGCGCTTTTTGTTCTTTTGTCATTGCCATAATTACCTATTTTATGCGTTTAAACTTTTAGGATCTACATGTACACCCGGACTCATTGTGCTCGAAAGTGTAATGCTTTTCATATACGTACCTTTTGCTGCGGTTGGTTTTAGTTTTACCAATGTAGAAACTAATTCTGCTGCATTTTCCTTGATTTTCTCAGGTGTGAAAGATACTTTTCCGATTGCGGCATGGATAATTCCGTAACGATCTACTTTAAAATCGATTTTACCCGCTTTTACATCAGCAACGGCTTTTCCAACTTCAACGGTTACAGTACCTGCCTTTGGATTGGGCATCAAACCTCTTGGACCTAAAACACGTCCCAAAGGACCTAATTTACCCATAACAGCCGGCATTGTAACGATAACGTCTATATCTGTCCAACCATTTTTGATTTTATCAAGGTACTCATCCAAACCTACGAAATCTGCTCCGGCTTCCTTTGCTTCCGCCTCTTTATCAGGGGTAACCAAAGCCAAAACTTTTACGTCTTTTCCGGTTCCGTGTGGTAGAGAAACTACACCACGCACCATTTGATTTGCTTTTTTAGGATCTACTCCCAAACGTACAGCTATATCAACAGATGCGTCAAATTTTGCTGTATTCACTTCTTTTACCAAAGCAGCTGCTTCGTCGATATTGTATAATTTCGTCTTATCTACTTTTGCTTGTGCTTCCTTTTGCTTTTTTGTTAACTGCGCCATTTTTCTAAAATTTAAAATGATTATTCGGGAGCTTGTCCTCCTTTTACGGTTATACCCATAGAACGAGCTGTACCTGCTACCATTTTCATCGCAGACGCAACAGTAAAGCAATTCATATCTTGCAACTTATCTTCTGCAATCGTTCTGATTTGATCCCAGGAAACGTTTGCTACCTTCACACGGTTCGGTTCACCGGAAGCTTTTTTCAATTTCGCAGCATCCATTAACTGAATTGCCACAGGTGGTGTCTTTACGATAAAGTCAAACGATTTATCTTGATAAACCGTAATCACTACCGGCAAAACCTGACCTTGCTTCTCTTGTGTACGTCCGTTAAACTGTTTGCAGAACTCCATGATGTTCACCCCTGCAGCACCCAACGCCGGTCCTACCGGTGGTGATGGATTTGCCTGGCCTCCTTTCACTTGAAGTTTTACAACTTTTTCGACTCTTTTTGCCATTTTTGTTTTTTAATAATTTGAATACTAAATGAATTTGGAAGCATTTATTATTCAGTAATTTAGAATGCTCACAACACCCTATTTCACTTTTTGGATTGCAAAAGTAATATTTTTATTTAAATCAACAAAAGTAAAT
>CALLXZ010000133.1 GCA_937875605.1 uncultured Moheibacter sp. | reverse complement strand
GCCGAAATTTTTAAAGCATTCGGAATCGAACACATCGTACTATCTCCCGGCTCCCGAAACGGTGCACTTTCCACACATTTTTCCCATCATCCCGACTTTAAAACCTATAGCATCGTGGATGAACGTTCCGCGGGATTTGTAGCATTAGGTATGGCACAGCAACTTCGGAAACCGGTTGTGGTCTGTTGCACATCGGGTTCGGCTCTGGTCAATTATTACCCGGCTGTAACCGAAGCTTTTTACCAAAATGTTCCCTTGATCATCCTTTCGGCTGACCGTCCCGAACATTTGGTGGATAATTTTGACGGACAAACCATTCGCCAGAAAAATGCGTTGGAATTACACTCTTATCACAGCACTCAGTTAACCGAAGACGAATCAACACAAAGCCTGACCCATAATTTGGGACTAATTAAAAATGCTGTAAATTCTTGTCTGCAAAATTCAGGTCCGGTCCATATCAATATGCCTTTTTCCGAACCACTTTACGAATTTCAGGATACCATAGACATTCAGTTTGAAGAATTCAAGACTTTAACTTCGCCAAACGAAAGAACAGAAATTGATTATGAAAAATTGGCGCAGCAATGGAACCATTCTTCTAAAAAATTAGTTTTGGTCGGCATGCAATATCCCGATGAAAAACTGAATGAATGGATGAAAAAATTGGCAGACGATGATTCAGTTATCATTTTAACTGAGACCACGTCCAATCTTTATTCTTCAAAATTCTTCAATAAAATCGATTCGGTTATTTTTTCCTTAAAAGAAGAAACTTTGGAACATTTAAAACCCGAAATTTTGTTTACCATCGGGCAAAATGTTATTTCCAAAAAGGTCAAATCTTTTATCCGAAATCATACGCCTGAGCAACATTGGCACCTGGATAAATACTGGCAACCCGACACCTATCAATGTCTGACTGATAAAATACAAATCGATCCTGTCGATTTTATGGAAAAATTTGTACCGAAAATTCAACAGCAAAAATCTCATTATTTCAACGATTGGAATTCTATACGAACCGAAAATGAATTCAAACAAAATGAATTCGCTAAAAATCAATCATTTTCGGATTTCAAATCAATGGAAAAAATAGTTCAGACCTATCCCGAAAATGCGCAGATTCATTACGGTAATTCAGCTGTCATTCGATACGCACAACTTTTTAACCATTCGCCCAAAAATGATGTATTCTGCAACCGCGGCACAAGCGGCATAGACGGATGTACCTCAACGGCTGCCGGTGCTTCCATAGTCAACGGAAAACAAACCGTTTTAATTACCGGAGATATCAGCTTTTTCTATGACAGCAACGGACTTTGGAATAATTACATCCCCAATTTATTTCGTATTATCATTTTGAATAACGGTGGTGGAAACATTTTTAAAATCATTCCTGGACCTGAAAATTCAGGAGTTGTAGAATCTGTTTTTGAAACCCGTCATCAATTGACGGCTGAACATTTGGCAAAAATGTTTGGATTTGAATATGAATTGGTTAAAAATTCAGAAGAATTAGATTTAGCTCTAAATAAATTTTACACGAAATCTGATCAACCTAAAATCATGGAAATCAATACTTCTGAAGTAGAAAACGCACAAATTCAACGGGAATATTTTAAAATTTAAATATAACGAATTTCGAAATTCTTTAAAGAACTCGGGTTGCTTTTACAAATCGTTTGTTCCAATAGGTTTCTTCGATAGAACTTACTATCACTCCTTTTGAGGTTGAAGAATGAATAAAGAAAACTTCGCCGTTTTTGACTTTCTCCACGATTCCTACGTGGCTGATGTTTGAACCCGAAGTATTGAAAAATACCAAATCGCCTTCCTGTACGTCACGCAGACGGATTTCTTTTCCTTCTTTTGCCTGATCACGGGAAATTCTCGGCATTTGAATCCCGGCGGCATCAAAAGCATTGATCACCAAACCCGAACAATCCAAACCACTTTTCGTTGTTCCTCCATATTTATAAGGCGCTCCCATAAACTTATACGCTTCTTTCAATACAGAATTGGCTTCTTTAGCTACAGAATGGTTTTTGACTTTGGTTTTACTACGGTCACGAACTTCCTTTTTTTTGTAATCTGATGATTTATACGAAACCGTTCGGGATGAATTACAAGCAGTTACAGAAAAAATGCTAATAGCTAAAATGTAAAATTTCCAATTATTCATACGTCACCTGATTTAAACCTACTAAAATTACAACGCATAAAATTAGAAAATCGTTCAGTTATGAACAAAAAATTAACATAGTTATCAACAATTTTTTTATCCTTTTAAAATATCCTGCAACAACTGCCTGGCTCTCAATAATCTGACCTTTACATTGGCCATCGTCAAATCCAATTCTTCTGCAATTTCCTTGTACGTTTTTTCCTCTAAAAACCGAAGCTCCAAAATACGCCGGTATTCAGGTTTCAGTTTTTGTAAATACAATATCAGTGCATCATTATCCTGTTGTTGAATCAGGGATTCTTCCGGACTGGGCAGATCTTCCTGAATGTCAATCGGATAATTTTCATCGTCCAGGGAAAGCTTAAGTGCCGGAGATTTACGGATGTGATCGATCATTGTGTTATGAGCAATCGACAAAATCCAGGTTTTAAAATCAAAATCGGAATTGTATAATTTCAATTTCGTGAAGACCTTGGTAAAAGTTTCGATAGCAATGTCTTCCGATTCCTCCTCATCATTTATTTTATGAAAAACATAATTGAACACATTGTTCCAATACATATCCATCAGCACGTTCTGAGCTTGTCGCTTGCCTTTTTTAGCTTCATTGATGATGGGTTCTAATTTGCTCAATTTTCTACATTTAAGAATTAAGTAATTTCGCCGCTTCTTTTGCGAAATACGTAAAAATCATATCGGCCCCGGCCCGTTTAAACGCCGTCAAACTTTCCAGCATTATTTTATCGTGTTCGAGCCAACCGTTTGCTGAAGCCGCTTTGATCATGGCGTATTCGCCACTTACCTGATAGACCGCTACTGGAATATTATAATTATCCTTTACCAAACGAACGATGTCCAGATACGCCATTCCCGGTTTTACCATGACAATATCTGCTCCTTCTGCGATGTCCTCTTCCACTTCGCGAAGCGCTTCATATGCATTGTGATAATCCATCTGATAGGTCTTTTTATCTTTCGGAATTTGTTGATTATCCACAGGTGCGCTATCTAGTGCATCCCGAAACGGTCCGTAAAAAGAACTTGCATATTTAGCAGCATATGACATAATTCCTACGTTTGGAAAACCGTTTTC
>CALLXZ010000132.1 GCA_937875605.1 uncultured Moheibacter sp. | reverse complement strand
GGACAATTGGGAATTAACTATGTAAATTACCTTGCCGATGTAAATTTCGGAACCATGTCCGCGGTTTATCAATACGATGATGATGAATTTTTATCCATTCACGGACAATATGTGGATTATGGCGATTTCCGCGGATACGATGAAAATGACAATCCGACCGGAAATTTCAGTGCGAAAGATGCAGCGATCGTTGTAGGTTATGCGAGAAATCTAAGTGATTTTTTTACCGTTGGAGTGAATGCCAAATACATCAATTCAAGAATTGAATCCTATACTTCACATGGAATTGCGGCCGATTTCGGATTGGTTTTTCATGATGTGGATTACAATACAAATGTTGCGCTCGCAGTACGAAACGTAGGAACTCAACTTCAAACTTACGCCGGAACGAAAGAAAAACTTCCGTTACAGATTAATTTAGGAGTTTCCCATCGCTTGGAATATGTGCCTTTGGAATTAAGCATGACTTTGCATGATTTACAAAAATTCAACATTTCCATGCCTTATAATGAAAACGGACAGGAAGTCGGATTCGGGAGAAAAGTAATTGACCATATTTCCATAGGCGGCGAATTATTTCCGGGACGTGGATTTAATATACGACTTGGTTATAATTTCAAACGTGGAAACGAATTGAAAATAGAAGACAACCGAACTTTTGCCGGATTGACATATGGTTTTGGAATCCGGATCAATTCTTTCCGTTTTGAATTTGCACATGCTAATTATTACAAAGGTTCCAATTCCAACCATTTCGGGATGATTATCAACCTCGACCGTTTGATTCAGGGAAGTAATTACTGGAGAAGCAATCCGTATTATTAGAATTTAATCCTCTTGTAAAGCCGTTTTATACGCCTTCAATGCCCTTTCTCTTGCAAATGCATGCTCCACAATGGGCAAAGTGATTTCGCTTTCAAAATCCGGATTCCACTTGCGGATGTATTTTAAATCTTTATCAAATTTTTTGGTTTGTTCGGTCGGATTAAAAATCCGGAAATAGGGCGCAGCATCACAGCCACAACCCGCTGCCCATTGCCAATTTCCATTGTTGGCCGACAAATCATAATCCAATAATTTTTGGGCAAAATAGGCTTCACCCCAACGCCAATCAATCAACAAATGTTTGGTTAGAAAGCTCGCTACAATCATACGCACTCGATTGTGCATCTGTCCGGTTTGGTTCAGCTGGCGCATTCCCGCATCCACAATCGGATAACCCGTTTTTCCTTCACACCAAAGTTCAAATTCCGCTTCATCATTTCGCCAGGAAATTTCTTCGTATTTCTCTTTGAAACAATAATTGACCACTTTCGGAAAATGATACAAAATCTGCATGAAAAATTCCCGCCAGATCAGTTCATTGAGCCAGGTTTCATTGGTTTCCAAAGCCTTTTTTACACATTTACGAATGGAAATTGTTCCGAAACGAAGCGCAATTCCTAACTCAGTTGTACCATTTACACTTGGAAAGTCACGGGTTTTATCGTACTTTTTGATGAGAGAATCCTCCAGTTCAGGTTCCTCAAATTTCAAATCGGTTTTCTGAAATCCAATTTCTTCGAGCGGATGAATTTTCTTAAATTCCAATTCTAAAAAATTGGAATAATTAATTTTAAAATCTTTTAAATCAGTTGAATTGAAAATTGATTTCCACTTTTTAGAATAAGGTGTATAAACGGTATAAGGTGTTCCGTCACCCTTTAAAACTTCGTTTTTTTCAAAAATCACCTGATCTTTAAAATCATGGAATTCGATGTTTTTCTTTGCCAGAAATTTTCGGATTTCTTCATCTCGTTTGATGGCTTGTGGTTCATAATCCCGATTGCAAAAAACGGATGCAATCGTATATTTTTCGGTTAATTCTTGAAAAACTTCCATCGGTTTTCCATGGAAAGTTCGAAGTGAAAAACCTTTTGCTTCTAATTTTTTTTGAACGAATTCTAAACTTTGGTGGATATAATCGACCCTTCTATCGTATTTATC
>CALLXZ010000131.1 GCA_937875605.1 uncultured Moheibacter sp. | reverse complement strand
ACTATTAATTAACACGTGAGGAAGTCTTCTGACTCTTTGTGTGTTAGTCGGTCTCAAATTTTTTAATACGTTTTTTCGGCGAGTTGATTTGATTTTGAAAGTGCATTTTCTAAATCTTTGATCAAATCTTCTGCCTCTTCAATTCCGCAAGATAAACGGATAAGTGAATCCTGAACGCCTGAACTTAGCCGTTTTTCTCTTGGAATAGAAGCATGCGTCATTTGTGCGGGATGACAAAGTAAACTTTTCACACCTCCAAGACTTTCCGCCAGTTTGAAGTACTGAGTGGAAGTTACAAATTGGTTCGCCGCTTCTACTGTATCGTTTTTCAAACTAAAAGAAATAACACCGCCATAAAGCCCGTTTTGCTGTTTTTTTGCGATTTCATGATTTTTGTGTGTCGTTAATCCGGGATAATATACCTTATCCACTTCATGCCTCGTTGTCAGAAATTCGGCTAATTTTTGTGCAGTTTCGCTTTGCCTTTTTACCCTTAATTCTAACGTTTCGATTCCGCGAATCGCTAAAAAACAGTCCCACGGGCCGAGAATTCCTCCGGTGGCGTTTTGTATAAATTTTATTTTTTCTGATAATTCTTTTGTTTTTGTCACGACCAATCCTGCAACCAGATCTGAATGTCCGCCTATGTATTTGGTTGCGCTGTGGATAATGATATCGGCTCCTAATTCAAAGGGAAGCTGTGCAACCGGACTGGCAAACGTATTATCTACCACTACCCAAGCTCCGAAAGGTTTTGCGATTTCTACAATTTTTTGAATATCGGATATTTTTAAAGTGGGATTGGTTGGAGATTCTATCCATATCAGTTTGGTTTTTTCATTGATGAATTCCAAAATATTCTCCGCATCGGTCGTGTCTACATAATGGATTTTGATGCCTAATTTCTCATAAATATGGGTGAAAAGACGATAAGCACCTCCGTAAATGTCATCAACGGCTATAATTTCGTCGCCTGTGGAAAGCAGTTTAGCAACCGCATCTATGGCGGCTAATCCGGTTGCAAAAGCAAAGGCGCTGTCGCCACCTTCTAATTTTGCTACGATGTCTTCCAGTGCTTTTCGGGTGGGATTATTGCTTCGGGCATAGTCAAATCCTTTGTGTACGCCGGGCGCTTCTTGTACAAAAGTGGAAGTCTGGTAAACCGGAACGGAAATGGAACCGGTTAATTCGTCAACGGGTACGGAATGGATGATGTCTGTAATTCTGCTCATGATATTTTTGTTTTTAAGTTATGTGTGTAAAACTTATCAAGAGGAGCTTCAGGAAAGTCCAAAAAAAAGACTCTCCTGATAAGTCAGAAGAGTCTAGTATATGTTATAATTACAGGCTAAACTTTACTTCACTTATCTTTCCGCAATTGCGGGTGGACGTAGCACCTTTTCCGTTTGTGGCGGAAGGTTGCTAAAGCTTCATCGGGCCATTTCCCTCAGCTTTTCTTGATAAGAATAAATTGTATGAACTTCTCGGTTGCAAATTTAGAATCGAAATTCTTATTTTTCCAAATTAAATTGTGTTAAATTTTAAATTAATTTATAAATAATTAAATATCAATTATTTACATGTATTTTAAATTGATGTTTTTCAAATAATTTTTCCAATTTCAAATTAAATTTAGATTAAAGTCCAACACTTACTCCTACAATCGGACGAAATCCCGAAGAGAATAAACTGGTTTCTTTTTTATAGAGAACATTGTACATCATCCCTGCAAAAAACTGAATTCTTCCCGTGCTTCTGTATCCGCCACCGAGCCAAAGTGCACTTTCGTTGAAATTATAGGAATACGATTCATCATTAAATCCATACTCATATTTGTTGGTTCCGGTGTAGAATTCGTAATGGCTGCGGAGGAAAATAGCCGGAATCGGGTAATAGTTTACATAGGGACCGACGTTGAAAAGGTTTTGTCTTGAATCGCTCCATTTGGAATATTGGTATCCAGCTGTAACACCGGTTTCTAATTGAGGTAGGATTTCATATCCCGCAAAAGGCGAAATGGCGAAAGCAAAATAACTATTATTGCCAAAACCCAAGCCCAATCCGCCACCAACACGCCAATTGGATGAAACGTTTTTTATTGGAGTCTGTTCTTGACAAATAACTGAAATTGAAATACTTAATGTAAATAGAAACAGGATTTTTTTCATATTTTAGGTTTTTTATGAATTTTTGAGAATTAATTTAGGGTAATATTAGTTAATTTTAGTCAAAAATAAAGAAGTATGTCGTTAAAAGAGACCATCAAAAATCAGATAATTGAAATTGAGAAAGAAGAATTAAACGGATTAAAAAAAATGTTTAGCGTATATGCGGAAGCGGCAGATTTGGATGAAGAGTCTACTTTGGATCCGGAAGATTATTCGCAACAGGATCAAAGCCGTGATTCGGCAAAAAATCTTGAATTGCGCATTAACCGAACCAAAATGTCTTTGGACAATTTTCTAAATCTAGATTTTGGAGTAAAAACAGAAGTTGAACCGGGTGCGTTGGTTCTTACAAATTCGTTAAATTTTTTCATTGGGATTACCTCTGCCATGTTTGATCATGAAGGAAAAAAATACATCGGATTAAATACAGATGCGCCTATTTATGCGGCATTGATGGGTGCAAAAGCGGGAGATAAGGTAGCTTTTAACGGGCAGGAGTATAAAATCCAAGAGATTTTATAATATATGAAGGTCATCAAATAAATGTCTGTCGGAATTGAATTAAAACACCTATTTCTGACAGACTTCTTTCGGTATTATAGCAGATAGATTAAAAATAAAAAAATGGGAAAACGTATCGACATTCATAATTTGGCGCCTCAGGCTTTCAAAGCGATGTTGGGACTAGAAGGATTTTTAGCTCAAATTTCAATCGATAAAAAGTTGATAGAACTTATCAAAATCCGTGCATCACAAATCAATAATTGTGCGTATTGCATCAATATGCATACCAAAGATGCTTTGAAAAACGGTGAAACATCACAGCGGATTTTTCTGATCAGTGCATGGAGAGAAGCTACAAAATTCTTTACCGAAGAGGAACAAATCGTTTTGGAAATGGCAGAAGAAATCACTTTGATTAGTGAACAAGGATTAAGCGAAACGACCTATCAGAAAGCATTGAAACATTTTTCGGAGTTACAGATTGCTGAAATTATCATGGTAGCGGTTACCATCAATGCATGGAACCGAATTGCAGTAAGTTCGCATACTCAGATAGAAAATTAAGTTTTATGAAGATAGGAAGAATGACCTTTTTTGTTTTTCCGATTAATTATCAATTTCCTAAAATTTTGGAATCAAATTAGGTTAAAAGGCATTCCCTTTCTTATTAGGATAATCCGATAAGCTCTTGGTGAAACTTAGATCACGGGCTTCGAACATAGTAAAGTATTTGACTTCAGGTGCCAATACAAAAATGCGTTAACTGCAATTCAACATTATTCTCATAACGGATTATTTTCCGCCGATTCTGATTTATTCTTCAATTCTTGAAAGTCAATTAAGGAATTGGTCACTTTTTCATAAGTCAGTAAAGTGTCCACTCTCATGGTTTTAAAAAACCGTACTTAGTGTCGTGTTTTTTTAATGTATAGTTTGAGTGTCATTTCTTATTGTTGAATACATTTCTCCTACTTAAAAAAAGATCCTAAAATTAATGAAGAAATCATTCTTGAGCAATTGTATCAAATTGATTTAGAGCATGAAAGGTTAAGGATTGTCTAGTTCTTAATTTATTGATACGCATCGAATAATATATAAACAAAAATCGTTTTGGTTAGTTTTGTTTATTAATTGATCAATTTTGTATCAACAAAAATCTTTAAAAAGTTGATTTTTAACTTCTAAGTAAATAATTTAAAAATTAGTTGTACATTTGCACCCGTTTTCTGGGTAGAAGACACGAATGTATAAAGATCATTTTGGGTTTTATTGGGCTGCGTAGTCATTTAAGTTCATCTTTTCGCATTCGATTTAACAATCTCCGGTGCGAAGGCAGATGACCGATTACCGGCAAATAAAATTTTTATGATTACATTTCACGAATTAGGCTTGAACAAAAAGTTGTTACAAGCCGTGGACGAATTAGGTTTCGTTAACCCAACTCCCATTCAGCAACAAGCCATTCCGCAAATCCTTGAATCTGAGAAAGATTTAATTGCATTGGCACAAACCGGAACCGGAAAAACAGCTGCATTTGGTTTACCTATTTTAGAAAAATTAGACGCAGACAGCAGAACTGTTCAGGCAATTATTCTTTGTCCGACACGTGAGCTTTGTTTGCAGATTACCAAGGACTTAGAGAACTTTGCAAAGTATTTAGGAAACGTAGCCATCCAACCGGTTTATGGTGGAGCAGATGCTTTGAAACAAATCAATGGTTTGAAGAAAAATCCACAAATCGTAGTAGGAACTCCTGGTAGAACTTTGGATTTGATAAAACGTGGTGCATTGAAAATCAATCATATAACTTGGGTGGTTTTGGATGAAGCAGACGAAATGTTGAACATGGGATTCCGTGAAGATATCGATGCGATTTTAGAAACAACACCGGAAGAAAAACAAGTATTATTGTTTTCGGCAACGATGATGAAAGAAGTTCGCAGAATCGCTTCTGAATACATGCATAAACCGGAAGAAATTTCAATCGGTAAAACGAATGAAGCTTCAAACGACGTTGAACATCATTATTATATGGTGCGTGCAAACGACCGTTATTTGGCTTTGAAACGTTTGGCGGATATCAATCCAAATATTTATGGAATCGTTTTCTGTAGGACGAGAAGAGAAACCAAGGAAGTTGCAGATGCTTTGATCGAAGACGGATACAATGCCGATGCTTTGCATGGGGATTTATCTCAGGCTCAGCGTGATACGGTAATGGATAAATTCCGTAGAAAACAATTACAAATCTTAGTTGCAACCGATGTTGCAGCTCGTGGAATTGACGTAAACGAATTGACACACGTTATCAATTATAATTTGCCTGATGACCCCGAAGTTTATGTACACCGTAGTGGACGTACGGGTAGAGCGGGTAATAAGGGTGTTTCTATCGTGATTGTTCACTCAAGAGAAGGCAGAAAACTGAAAGAACTTGAAAGAATTATCGGTAAGAAGATAGAACCTAAAAAAGTTCCGACAGGAAAAGAAATCGTTGAGAAACGTTTGTTTGCGACGATTGATAAAATTGAAAAAATAGATGTTGATTATTCTCAAATTGAGCCCTACATGGAAACCATTTCTCAGAAATTGGAATGGATGGATCGCGATGAATTATTGAAACGTTTTGTTTCTTTGGAATTTACAACTTTCTTGGATTACTATAAACATGCAAAAGATTTGAATGTTTCAGAATCCG
>CALLXZ010000130.1 GCA_937875605.1 uncultured Moheibacter sp. | reverse complement strand
AATCCTTACTGAAATTAAACCGTATGGCATTATAAACCGCCATACGGTCTTTGTTAATTTCCATTTTAAACATTGGACAAGGTCCGAAACAAGCCGAAGTAAAATATTCGATTCTTTCTATATTGTATTTCATAGTGCTATTTGAATCTGTTGTTTTCTGAGTAGTGCAAGAAATCAACAAAGTAAAAGCAATCATTCCTGCTAAAATAAATCCGTAATTTTTCATAGTCATATTTTTTATGAACCAATTCTTTTCAATAATCAATCCAAGTAATATTGAATTTCATCTGTCTAAATTATTAATTAAAATGAGAACTTATTCAATTCTTTCATACAAGTTCCCAAAAACAAAAATTTCCGTATTTTTGAAAACGGTTTTTTCGCAAAACCACAACACATTTGATATTAAGAGGAGAAGGCAAATGCCTTCGGTAAAAAAATAAAACAATGTCACAAACAATAGAGAAAACAGATTTCGATATTCGTAAAGATATCTACCAACCACAGAATGCAATTCGTGTAGTTACCGCAGCTTCCCTTTTCGATGGTCACGATGCCGCTATTAACATTATGCGTCGAATGATTCAGCGCACAGGTGTAGAAGTCATCCATTTAGGACACGACAGAAGTGTGGAAGAAGTGGTTGATACTGCAATTCAGGAAGATGCGCAGGCAATCGCTATGACATCTTACCAAGGTGGGCACAACGAATATTTTAAATACATGTTTGATTTATTAAATGAAAAAGGAGCAGGGCATATCAAAATTTTCGGTGGCGGAGGCGGAGTGATTCTCCCTTCTGAAATCAAAGAATTGATGGATTATGGAATTTGTCGCATCTATTCTCCAGATGACGGACGTGATTTAGGCTTGCAAGGGATGATCAACGATTTGGTAATGAAATCTGACTTCCCAACCGGTGACAAACTAACCCAAAACATGATTGATGCTTTACAGGAAAAAGACAATCATTTCTTGGCACAAACCATTTCTGCATTCGAAAACAACATAGACCAATACGAATCCTTCTACAATGAAATAAAAACCAAAGCCGAAGAAAACCATATTCCGATTTTAGGGATGACCGGAACAGGTGGTGCAGGTAAATCTTCTCTAGTAGACGAACTGGTTCGACGCTTTACTTTAGATTTTCCTGATAAGACTATCGGAATTATATCTGTTGACCCTACCAAACGTAAAACAGGCGGAGCATTATTAGGTGACAGAATCCGCATGAATTCCATCAACAATTCTCGAGTGTATATGCGTTCCATGGCAACCCGTCAAGCAAACTCCTCTATTTCCAAACACATTGCTCCGGCATTAGACGTGTTGAAAGCAGCAGGATTTGATTTGATTATTTTGGAAACTTCAGGTATCGGTCAGTCCGGTGCGGAAGTAATGGAATATGCAGACCTTCCTTTGTATGTGATGACTCCCGAATACGGTGCTGCAACACAGTTAGAGAAAATTGA
>CALLXZ010000129.1 GCA_937875605.1 uncultured Moheibacter sp. | reverse complement strand
TTTGATCTATCCGATATGTTTTGGCGTCAGATTGAACTTTCGGCAACAGAGGGCAAATAGTTGCGGAAAATAGTTTCAGCCTTCAGAACTTCTTCACGGGTTGTGGCAGGAGTATTCTTCAGCGGGTAGCTTCTGCTGTAGTTTTCCCATTTGTGTGCGCCCATCTGGTGAAATGGCAAGACGTCCACACGTGCGACATTCGGGAAAAGGCTTACGTATTCTGCCCAGTGTTTCAGGTCTTTTTCATCATCCGTATATCCGTTTACCAGAACATACCGAACCCAAACAGGCTTCCCGCATTCGGACATATAGCCGAACCTCTGCTCCGGTCAGCAGACGGTATTTATCCGGATCAATATGTTTGATATCAAGAAGAACCAGATCGGTATACGTCAGGACCTCTTTTACGGTAGCATTCATCACGTTTCCCGAAGTGTCCAGACACGTGCTGATCCCGTTTTCTTTGCATTTTCGGAAAAGTTCCAGAACAAATTTTGATTGTAATAACGGTTCACCTCCCGAAACGGTGATGCCTCCGGTTTTAATAAATCCTTTAACTTTTTCAATTTCGTGGAAGGCTTCATCCACACTCATTTTGGTCTTTTTTCCTTTTCCCCAGGTGTCGGCATTATGACAATACAGGCACCGTAAATTGCAGCCCTGCAGAAAATACACAAACCGAATGCCCGGCCCATCTTTCGTGCCGAAGGTTTCAAAGGAATTGATAAAGCCGTATGTCATGGTACTGATAAAGAAAGTCAGGAATTTCCTGACTTTCTTTTTTTATAATGTTAATCATTATTGTCCGATAAAAATAGTTTAGAGATTTTTTAGGGTTATAATGTATTGATTTTTAATATTATGTAATTTTCGTTTTTCGTTTTTTCAAAAACAAGCGGTCAAAATAATGTGAGTTGAACCGAATCGTGACGTTCTATTTCCCAATCTTTTTCCGGATGTTCCAAAAATTTCATCAAATTGATGTAGTTGAATAAATGGATCTTGCAAAAACTTA
The DNA here is from genome assembly GCA_937875605.1 of uncultured Moheibacter sp. GTDB lineage: Bacteria > Bacteroidota > Bacteroidia > Flavobacteriales > Weeksellaceae > Moheibacter. The sequence continues at coordinate 1,267 of CALLXZ010000129.1, read as the reverse complement.
CCAAATTGGAAAATGCCCAATTCCTCTTGAGCCTTTTCTTAACGACCGACAACAGCAAATTGACGATTAACACGCAGTAAATCTGTATTTTGATGGCATTTTCATTGTCGCCTAAAAAATATTTTAGTGGAAAGTTTTGCTTGAGTTGCTTGAATAATAATTCGATCTGCCACCTTATTTTGTATAAAGCAGCAATAAAATCAGCTCGTAATTCAAACAAATTGGTAATAAATTCAAATTCTCTTTTGTTTGCCCTGTCATAAAATTTCACTTTCCTCACCTTAAGTTTTGAAACTTTCTTCCCTTCTTTTACTTCTATCTCGATGATTTCGTCCTGTAAAACCCCGCTGTGAATGTCTTCCGGCACTTCAATCTGTTCTACAACATCGTAAAGGGCATTGTTTTTAATCCTTGTTACAAAGCCGGTTCCTTTTTCGGTAAAGTGTTTAAACGCTTTGTAGTCGTTGTATCCTTTGTCGAAAACATAAATCGTGTTGTCGTCACATTGCAACTTATCTAAAAATTTTTGGTCATTCGTCGCAGCAGAGCTGAACCATACCATATTGGGAACTTGCTCATCGGCATTAATCACGGTGTGGACTTTTATCCCACCCTTGCTTTTGCCTTCTTTCGATTTGCGTCCTACACATTTCATGATGTCCTTAAACAAGCTGATTGTACTGCTATCAAAGATTTTTACCTGTTTTCGAATCACATCCTTAATCCGGCTGTCCGACAAAAATGAACCATATTGTTTTAGTAGTTTTTGATAAATTTCTGCGAAAACTTCCACATCCCTGTTCTTGTTGGCATCGGATAATGTGCTGCGTTTGGGAATATGGCTGAGCTGGAAATTTTCCGTTTTTCCTGATAATCCGAGCATTGCACCAGATACTTCTCTCAAAGAATTGCACTTGGCAAAGCTGCAAAATAGCATGCTTATCAAATGATCTTTGGTTGTGAATTTCTTTACGTATCGGTCTGCATTGGTGCTTTTTACCGCATTTTTAATTATTTTTTCATCGATTAAAGAAATCAGCTGTCCGAAAACCGATTTCGTGGAAAAATGTTTACTTTTACTCATCGTACTTTGAATTTTGCAAAACCAAGTTACGATTTTTTAGAAGCCTTTTCGGAGGCTTCTTTTTATCGGACAGTAGTGTTTTAATATAATTCTTGCTTTTTATCTGGTACTGAAACCTTTGGTTCCGGTATTGGATTATGCTGTCAATTATGATTATATTTCAAAAGTTCTTTGTATCAATAA
>CALLXZ010000128.1 GCA_937875605.1 uncultured Moheibacter sp. | reverse complement strand
GTCTTGAATTTGAGCGGAAGAGGCGACAAGGATTTGGATACCTATATTAAATATTTTAAAATATAGAAATTCGTGTTTTGAAATTCGAATTTCGTAAAACGAAAAAGATGAATAGAATTAATCAAAAATTATCAGAAAATAAAAAACTATTATCTATTTATTTCACTGCGGGATTTCCAAATTTGGGCGATACGATTTCCATCTTAGAAAAATTGGAAAAATCAGGTGTGGACATGATTGAAATCGGATTGCCGTTCAGTGATCCCTTGGCAGATGGACCGACGATTCAAGAAAGTTCTACCCAAGCATTAAAAAACGGAATGACATCGGAACTTTTATTTGATCAATTAAAAGACATTCGTAAATCGGTTAAAATTCCTTTGATCATCATGGGTTATTTCAATCCTATTTTACAATTTGGGGTAGAAAATTTTTGTAAAAGATGCGCTGAAATCGGGATTGATGGTTTGATCATTCCTGATTTACCCGTAGATGTTTATCATCAAAATTACCAAGGAATTTTTGAAAAATATAATTTAATCAATGTTTTTCTCATCACACCTCAAACGAGTGAAGAGCGGATTCGGTTTATTGATAGCATTTCAAATGGCTTTATTTACATGGTCAGTTCGGCGAGTGTGACGGGAGTAAAAAGTTCATTTGAAGAGGAGCAAACCAATTACTTCCAACGAATTCAAAGAATGAATCTGAAATCACCACAAATTATTGGTTTTGGAATCAGCAATCGTGATACATTTGAAACGGCAACCCGCTATGCAAATGGAGCAATCATCGGTTCAGCCTTCGTGAAATTTATAGCAGAAAATCCGGTGGATAAAATAGGAGAATTCATTCAGGAAATCAATTAGCATAAACACTTAAAATAAAAATCCCGTTCACTTGGAAAAACCTTTGTGAACGGGATTATTTAATTATTTCGAATTTAATTAATTCGCTAAAATCGTTACTACATTGTTACTCATTTCAACTACGCCTCCGGTTACATCAAACATATAAACCAATTCATTTCCGGGTGCTTTTTGCAATTTTCCTGAAACGTTGTCAAAATCTGCTACCGTTTTAGAGTGTAGTTTGATTTTGATGGTTCCTTTGTCCAAAGAAGAAACGATGGCAGCATGGTTGTTCAACATCTGGAATTCTCCATCTTTTCCCGGAACCGTTACCGCATCTACTTCGCCTTCAAAGATGACATGTTGTGGTGTTATGATATGTAATTTCATTTTTTAATTTTTGGTATCAAGATTCAGGTATCAAGTACTTAATACTTACTACTTGGCACTAATTAAGCATTAACTTCCGCCAACATTTTCTCTCCGTGTTCGATTACATCTTCAATCGTTCCTTTCAAGTTAAATGCCGCTTCCGGATATTGATCCACTTCACCATCCATAATCATGTTAAATCCTTTGATGGTATCTTTGATATCCACCAAAACACCCGGATTTCCTGTAAACTGTTCTGCTACGTGGAACGGCTGAGATAAGAAACGCTGAACACGTCTTGCGCGGTGTACAACTTGCTTGTCTTCTTCGGAAAGTTCCTCCATACCCAAAATCGCAATAATATCCTGAAGTGCTTTGTATCGTTGTAAGATTTCTTTTACTCTTTGAGCTGTGTTATAATGCTCGTCTCCTAAAATTTGAGGAGTCAGGATTCTCGAAGTCGAATCCAACGGGTCAACCGCCGGATAAATACCCAAAGAAGCAATTTTACGAGACAATACCGTTGTAGCATCCAAGTGAGCAAACGTTGTAGCCGGTGCCGGGTCTGTCAAGTCATCCGCAGGCACATAAACCGCCTGTACAGAAGTAATCGACCCTCTTTTTGTCGAAGTAATTCTTTCTTGCATCGCACCCATTTCTGTAGCCAACGTAGGCTGATAACCTACCGCAGACGGCATACGACCTAAAAGTGCCGATACTTCAGAACCTGCTTGCGTAAAACGGAAGATGTTATCGATGAAGAAAAGTACGTCGCGTCCCTGGCCAGAACCATCACCGTCACGGTAATATTCAGCTAAAGTCAATCCGGATAAAGCCACACGAGCACGTGCTCCCGGAGGTTCGTTCATTTGTCCGAAAACAAATGCCGCTTTGGATTCTTTCATCAGTTCTTTGTCCACTTTTGACAAATCCCATCCGCCTTCTTCCATCGAATGCATAAATTCATCACCATATTTAATGATTCCTGCTTCCAACATCTCACGAAGTAAGTCATTTCCTTCACGGGTTCTCTCTCCCACTCCGGCAAATACAGACAAACCTCCGTGTCCTTTTGCAATATTGTTAATCAACTCCTGGATCAATACGGTTTTACCTACACCCGCACCACCAAATAATCCGATTTTTCCTCCTTTTGCATAGGGTTCGATCAAGTCAATTACTTTGATACCTGTAAATAAAACTTCAGATGAAGTTGATAAATCTTCGAATTTTGGTGCCGGACGGTGAATCGGAAGACCATTGGCTCTGTCCAAATTCCCCAATCCATCAATAGCGTCCCCTACTACGTTAAAAGTACGACCGTTAATGGCATCGCCAACCGGCATCATAATCGGCGCTCCCACTTCTTTCACTTCCTGTCCTCTTTGTAAACCATCAGTTGAATCCATTGCGATACAACGCACGGTATCCTCTCCGATGTGCTGTTCAACCTCAAGAATCAAAGACTCTTTTCCCGCTCTTGGAATTTCCAATGCATCATAAATTTGTGGAAGACTGTCTGCGTTTTCAAACACAACATCGATTACCGGACCGATAATCTGTGCGATTTTACCTTTACCTTGGTTTGCCATCTTATAAAGATTAAATGTTTTTCTTAAAATTTTGTGCAAATATAGGTTAATCAACTGATTCAAAACGAACGAATAATAAGATTTTTGTCATTATTTTTCATTCTAAGTGTATGAATTATTTATATGAGTAATTACCCAGTAAATCAACTATTTATATTTGTGGAGCATTTGAATTAATTCAATTTTATCCGCATTATTCATTTCGAACTTCTAAATTTGCCGACAATGAAGATTTTCGACCATATCAATCAATGCAAAAATCTGAAAAATCCGGTTCTGACCCTTGGGATGTTTGACGGCATACACATCGGGCACCAAGCCCTAATCAGACAGTTAAATGAAATCGCCAAACAAGAACAAGGCGAAAGCGTTTTGCTAACTTTTGAACCGCACCCAAAAGTGGTTTTAGGAAAAGGAGAAGATGATCTGATGCTGTTGACTACTTTGGAGGAAAAAATTGATTTACTAAAAAAAGCGGGGTTGGAAAACCTGACCTTCCATCCTTTTACGAAAGAATTTTCCGATTTGAGTGCAGGAGAATTTGTCAAAAAATTATTGGTGGACGGAATCGGAATTCATACGATTGTGATCGGCTATGACCATCATTTCGGGAAAAACCGTCAAGGAAATTTTAATCAGTTAAACGAACTTTCCAAAAAATTCGGGTTTCATTGTGTAAAAATCGAAGAAGTAAAATCGGGCGGGAAACACATCAGTTCTACTCAAATCCGAAATGCACTTTTGGAAGGAAAAGTGGAATTTGCCCGAGAAGGCTTGGGAAGGAACTATTCGTTTACCGGAAAAGTCCAGCATGGTGATAAAATCGGGCGGACACTCGGTTTTCCGACTGCTAATCTGGAAATTGGAAAATACAAACTCATCCCCGGAAACGGTGTGTATGTAGTAAAGGTTCAAATAGAAAATGAAATTTTCAAAGGATTATTGAGCATCGGAACACGCCCAACTATTACCAATTCAGAGGAAAAACGAGTGGAGGTTTACATTTTGGATTTCGACCGAAATATTTACGATGAAATGATTTCAGTTGAACTGATTCATAAAATCCGTGACGATAAAAAATTTGAATCGATAGAAGAATTGATTGCGCAGATGAATGAGGATAAAAAATTTGCGGAGCAGCTTAAATTCTAAACTTTGGTTCAGGTTTTGCTGATTATTTTCTGAATTTCTAAAATTTAGGGACATGAATTTCAAACCGTTATACTTATTTTTCATCTCTTCTGTTTTTATTTTTTCCTGTTCCGACAAAAAAGAGGAAAGCATTACTGATGAAAATTTACAGGAAATTAATTCGATTGAATATGTAGAAGATCCTCAAAACGAAGCCTCTAAACTCTCTGATTTGGAGACGGATGCAACTTTTAAAAACTGGATGAAATTTTATCAGTCTTCCGACGCTTCTCTATCTGCCGGAAATTTCAATTTGGAACAAACTCATAAATTGGAATTGCAACCGGGAAATATCGTAGGAAACTTTGATCCTGAATTCAACAAAGCGTACGAGCCGTTTCTGATTTACAATCCTTCTAAAACTTTTTATTTGGACATCGACAGTTACAACTGGGATTTGGATAGCGAAGGAGTCGCGCAATTTGAAGCCGATCAGGAAGTAAATCTGGTCAATCTAAACGACAAAACCGTTCATCGCGTTGCGTTTTTCGGACCTTCTCATTGGGTCGATGATGCGCTTTGGGTAAGCGATTCCATCTTTATTTTGTTACAAAATAATTCGGAAAATCAACCGGAAGTTTCTACGTATAATTTAAAAGAGAATTCGATTTTCCTTTTCCAGCACAGCACACCGCTTCAAGCTGGAGAAAAAACCTATACTCATTCTCGATTGGAGAAAAAAGGAGTGAAAACTTTGCCTTAAAAGTAAAAACTTTGACAAAGCTCTCCTAGCGCAGATAACACTTTGTCAAAGTAAAATATTAAATAATTATTTCTTAATCAAATTCTGAACTTCTGTTTTACCGTTTTCCAATTGAATTTTCAAAACATAAACACCTTTTGGTAAATCCTGAATATTGATTTGAGTAGAAGAATTGTATTTTCTAATTATTTTTCCTTCTAACGAAATCACTTGAATTTGTTGAACTTGTTTTTCGGATTGAATGTTCACCATTCCAGAAGAAGGGTTAGGATAAATTTGAACCAAAGAATTTGAATCCATATCCTGAACCGACATCATATCTTCATATGCTTCCCCAAAATCAGGAATTCCATAGCCTAATTGACTCGTTGGGTTATTATATAAATGTGCGGATTGTCTTACCTTTTCCCGCATCGTTGCCGGATCAACATCAGGATATGCCTGAATCAAACAAGCCATCGCGCCCGTCATGATAGGAGACGAGAAGGAAGTTCCACTTGAAAAATCTATGTTTCCATTTGGCTCTATGACAGCAGCTCCTGAACCCAAAGCATCTACATCTGGTTTGATTCTTCCATCAGCCGTTGGCCCATACGAAGAAAAACTAGCTGCTGTATTATCTGAACGAACGGCTCCAATAGTAAATACATCCACTCCATCTGCCGGTGCCGTAATAAAATGCCAGGGATCACTTCCTGAATTTCCAGCTGAATTTACTACCATGATTCCTTTTTCTGCTGCAATCTGAGCGCCTCGCGTGATAAAAGTCGTCTGACCATCCATATCTTCATAGGTATAATTATATCTCGGATCATCAAATTCACTATACCCCAGCGAAGTATTGATCATATCCACCCCTAAACTGTCAGCTCTTTCCGCTGCCGCAATCCAGTTTACCTCTTCATCGGGTAACTCGTGGTCAGTATTTTCGGTAATGAACAAATAAAAATCAGCATCAATCGCCGTTCCGACAAATTGATTTTCTATATATCCGCCTATCGTAGACAAAACTACAGTTCCGTGTGAACCTCTTCCATAAATCTGCTCATTGTTATCGATAAAGTTATAACCACCTTTGATTTGCCCGTTATTTCGGATGTATGCAAAACCATTTTGGGTATCTACACCCGGAAATCCATTGTCCATCACAGCGATGGTAATTCCGTCTCCGGTAAAACCTAAATTGTGCAAATAATCCAAATTAAGTTGTGTTACTTGTGTTTCTGTCCAACCGTAATTGAAATCTGTGATACCGTCTGTTCCTAGTTGAGCATTGTCATGTGCTTGAAATTTATCCGCAACCGGTGTTCCGTCGGATGTTTTGAATTTATCCTGAACAAATGTTTCTACTTCTGACACAAAGGATAAAGCTTCTGCCTGCGAAATCTGAGAAGCACTGCACCAAGCAAAAATACCATTGAACCATTTTGAAACGGCTATCGGTTGAATGCCCAATGCTTCCACTTGTGTAACATAGGTTGTTTCAACCGGAACATCCTGCATATTCAAATCGATGTTGTATTTTTCTCTTCTGTCCAATGCTTTTTGCGAAAGCATCAAAAGCGGATTGTCAAAATAGTTACCTGAAGAAGGTTTATCTGTAAACTTAATCAAAACCAAATCCTGTGAAAACGAATAAGTAGTCAGGATTAAAAACAAAATTGTAACGATCTTTTTCATGTGTCTGTGTGTTATTTATTTTATTATACCAAACTTGAGTCAAAGCTAATCATAAAACAATTATACCATTTCCCAGAGTTCGATTTCTGAATTATTTGCAACGTGCATTCTATGTTAAAAACCAAATTTATTTTGATAAGGAATTTAACTATTTTTCAA
>CALLXZ010000127.1 GCA_937875605.1 uncultured Moheibacter sp. | reverse complement strand
TCCGGAATGAAACCTGAAGAAATTCAATACATCAATGCTCATGCGACTTCCACCCCTATTGGCGATTCCAATGAAGCGAAAGCAATTGATCAAGTTTTTGGAAGTAATCCGTATGTAAGCTCCACCAAATCCATGACCGGACATGAATGCTGGATGGCGGGGACTAGTGAAACAATTTATTCGATGTTGATGATGCAAAATGGATTTATCGCTCCCAATATCAATTTGGAAGAAGTGGATGAAGCTGCTAAAAATTTGAATTTAGTTAAAAATACGTTAAACCAAAATTTTGATGTATTTTTGTCGAATTCTTTTGGTTTTGGGGGAACCAATTCTGCCCTGATTTTAAAGAAGCTAAAACAATAAGAATTGAACACAACTATGAATAGAGAAAGGATTATTCAAACGATCAATGATTTTTTGGTAGAAGAGTTTGAGGTGGATGCCTCTGTCATTTCTCCGGATGCTAATATGAAAGAATCTTTGGATCTTGACAGTTTGGATTATGTGGATTTAGTCGTTATCATCGAGTCAAATTTCGGTGTTAAATTAGAAGGAAAAGATTTTCAGGAAATTCACACATTTGAGGATTTGTACAATGTGGTCGAGCAGAAATTTCACGCACTTGCTTAAATCATTTTCCGCCCGCTAATCAACTAATCATTTAGAAAACCAAATTGGTTTTACATCATACAATTTTATAACAGACGTTATACTTCAATAAAAATGGCTGATTGGGAAGGCAAATCGAAAGGAACAACGACGGGTTATAAAATTTTTATCTATCTTATTAAAAATATAGGGATCAATGCGGCTTATCTCTTGCTGGCTTTTGTTTCCTTTTATTATTTTTTATTTAACCGAAAACAAACCCGCATTATCTATCAGTATTTCCGAAAAAGACAGAAACAATCGGTTTTAAAAAGTTGGATTAATACCTATCGAAATAATTTCGTGTTTGGGCAGACTATCATTGACAAAGTGGCGATAGCCGCCGGAATGGAAGATAAATATACCTACGAATTTGATGGAATTGAAAACATTCATCAATTGGCAAAAGATCAATCAGCAGGAATTATGATCAGTGCGCACGTGGGAAATTTTGAAGTAGCGCAACATTTCATGGGTGAATTCAATAAAAAAATTCATTTGGTAACGACAGATGAAGAGCGAGTTGCCATCAAATCCCTTTTGGATAGCGTAATGGCAAAACCAAAAGTAGAATTTATCATCGTAAAAGACGATATGTCACATATTTTCGACATCCATAAAACCATTGAAGAGCAAGAAATGATCTGTTTTACGGGAGACCGATTTTTCCCTAACATCAAAACGCTGGAAGGAACTTTATTGGGAGAGAAAGCAGAATTTCCGGCGGGACCTTTTTTGCTCAGTTCGCGTTTAAATACGCCGGTTTTGTTTGTGTACGTGATGCGGGAACGAAACAGACACTACCATCTCTATGCTCGAAAAGCAGAATTTAAAAACCGAGATGCGAATTCACTTCTGGAAAGTTACACTCAAAGCATCGAAAAAATCTTAGAAAAATATCCTTTGCAATGGTTCAATTACTATGATTTTTGGAAAAAACCGTAATAGCAAACATTAAAAAAAACGGATTTTAACTATTTTAATTTTAATCTTATCTTTGCACCTCTTTATCTAAAATATAAGAATACCTATTTAGTCAACTTGAAATAGTCAGCAATGCAGAACGTTTACATAAAAGCGGTTTCCAAATTCTTACCCAACCAACCAGTTACAAACGACCAAATGGAAAGCATTTTGGGCATGGTAAACGGAAAACCTTCGCGTGCACGTTCCATTGTGTTACGAAATAACCGGATTGTCCAACGTTTTTATGCCTTGGATGAAAACGGGAACAGAACGCATAATAATGCGGAATTAACGCTGGAAGCTATCCAAAATTTACTAGTAAAAAGCGGAATTTCTCAAGAAGAAATTGATATTTTATCTTGCGGAACTTCTACACCCGACCAACTTCTTCCCTCTCACGCCAGTATGGTGCACGGAGCTTGGCAAAAAAAATCATTGGAAATTAATTCTGCCACCGGAATTTGTACTTCAGGAATCAATGCGATGAAATATGGTTTTATGGCAATTTCTTCCGGAATGGCTAAAAACGCAATTTGTACAGGATCTGAAAGAGTTTCGTCTTGGTTACGAGCCGATAAATACAACAACGAAGCGGAAAAATTAATCGAATTAGAACAAAATCCGGTCATCGCTTTTGACAAAGATTTTCTGCGCTGGATGCTTTCTGATGGTGCAGGCGCCATGTTATTGAGCGACCAACCCAATGAAGAGGGAATTACCCTGAAAATTAATTGGATTCACGGAATTTCCTATGCACATGAATTGGAAACCTGTATGTACGCAGGCGCAACAAAAGATGAAAACGGAAATTTGGTTTCCTGGAGCGATTCTGATCCTGAAAAATGGCTTACGGAATCTATTTTTGCGATCAAGCAAGACATAAAACTTCTGGACGAACAAATCATCAAAAAAGGAACGGAAAGCATTCAAAAAATCTTAAAAGAAAATAATGTAAAGCCCGAAGAAATTGATCATTTCCTCCCACATATTTCTTCCTACTATTTCCACGACCGACTAAACGATGGATTTATAAATGCAGGAATTAACATCCCATTGGAAAAATGGTTTGTTAATTTGGAAAACTTTGGAAATATTGGATCAGCATCAATTTATTTACAATTAGAAGCACTATTATATTCCGGAAATTTAAAAAAAGGAGAAAAAATCCTGTTATCGGTTCCGGAAAGCGGCAGATTTTCTTATGTTTACGGTTTATTAGAAGTCGTATGACGAACGCCATTATTTCATCGCCCGAAAAAATACTGAATCTCATCCCTCAAAGACCACCTTTCGTTTTGGTAGATTCGATTTATGAGCATTCGGAAAAAGAGATTTTATCCGGCTTCACAGTTCCGGCTGATCATGTTTTGGTCAATGAAAGAAATCAACTGTCTGAATCCGGTGTCATTGAGCATTTTGCGCAAACCATTGCACTTCATCAGGGCTATGATTTCTATAAAAATAACCTACCTGCTCCCGTCGGATACATCGGATCCATCAAAAACATTGAAATCCAGGAACTTCCAAAAATCGGAGATGAAATAAGAACCAAAATTATCATTTTAAATCAATTGATGGGTGTCACCATGGTTTCCGGCGAAGTTTCCCTAAACGGAAAGACCATTGCTTTTGGTGAAATGCGAACCATCGTTGCCAAAGAAGGTGAATAAGTTTCCTTTCATAAAATCATTTGAAATTCATTTAATTGCTTTCTAAATTTTCCATATCGGATACATAAAAATAATTTGGTTATTTTTGTACAAATGCTGATTTCAAATGGCAAAAAACATTCTCGTTACTTATTATTCCCAAACGGGACAATTAGAGGAAATTGTAAGAAATATAACACAGCCCTTTCGGGAAAAACAGGAAGAATTTACAGTAACTTATTACGAAATTAAACCGAAAAAAGATTTTCCTTTTCCATGGCCAAAAGATGTCTTTTTCGATACTTTCCCCGAATCCTATCTTCAGATTCCAGTACAAATTGAAAAACCTTCGGATGAAATTCTTAGTAAAGAATATGATTTAATCATTTTTGGTTATCAAGTTTGGTTTCTGACACCTT
>CALLXZ010000126.1 GCA_937875605.1 uncultured Moheibacter sp. | reverse complement strand
GCTTCTACAGGAGTCAACGTATTGATATCGATTCCCAATAATTCTTCCCTTATAGCTTCCAAAATCGGATCATCCAATTGGAAAAAGCTCAATTGCAGATTTTCTTCGGTAATTTTTTTGGTTTTATCGGAAATCTTTTCGTTGACGTGTGAACTTTCCAAAGTTTTCAAAACTTCATTGGCTCGTTTCAAAACCCAGGCAGGCATTCCTGCCATTTTTGCCACATGAATCCCAAAACTATGTTCACTTCCACCCGGAACCAGTTTTCGTAAAAATAAAATTGTGTCTTTGGCTTCTTTTACACTTACATTATAATTTTTAATTCTCGGAAATGACTTTGTCATTTCGTTTAGCTCGTGATAGTGTGTAGCGAATAATGTTTTCGGATGAAATTTCCCTTCGTGGAGGTATTCCGAGATTGCCCAAGCAATCGAAATTCCATCATACGTACTCGTTCCACGCCCAATTTCGTCGAGAAGAATTAAACTTCGATCCGATAAATTATTCAGAATACTTGCTGTTTCGTTCATTTCTACCATAAAAGTGGATTCCCCCGAAGAAATATTATCCGAAGCACCAACACGCGTAAAAATTTTATCGACAATTCCGATTTCGGCTGATTTTGCCGGAACGAAACTTCCGATTTGCGCCATCAGAACGATCAAAGCTGTTTGTCGTAAAAGAGCTGATTTACCTGACATATTCGGTCCGGTAATCATGATGATCTGTTGTTCTTTTGGTACAAGCGAAACACTGTTTGCAATATAATTCTCGCCCGGTTTTAATTGTTTTTCGATAACCGGATGACGACCATCTTCGATCAATAAATCCAGTTTTTCAGTTATTTTCGGACGAATGTAATGATTCTGAATCGCCAATTCGGCAAAAGTCGAAAGAACATCCAATTGTGCGATAGTTCGGGCAGATTTTTGGATTTCACTTAGATGATCCAGTAGATTTTGAAGTAAATCCGTAAAAAGTTCAGTTTCCAACGAAAGAATTCGTTCTTCCGCTCCCAAAATCTGGTTTTCGTACTCCTTTAGTTCTTCTGTAATGTATCGTTCCGCATTGACAAGCGTTTGTTTGCGGATCCAGTCGTCCGGAACTTTGTCTTTGTGCGTATTTCGAACTTCGATGTAATAACCAAAAACATTATTAAACGAAACTTTTATGCTCGGAATTCCGGTTCGCTCGGTCTCACGGACACGCAATTCTTCCAGATAATCTTTTCCTTTGGTTTGAAGTCCTCGTAAACGATCTAATTCTTCTGAAATCCCTTCTGCAATTACATTTCCTTTGACCAATTGATGCGGAGGTTCTTCAGAAAGTGTCTGAATTAGATTAGAGTAGACTTCCGTCCAATTATTTAATTCGTTTACCAAAAATTGAATGGATTTGTCTTTGGCTAATTTTTCTTTGATTTCGGTGATGATTTGCAAACTTTGTGCAACGGAAAGCAATTGTTTTGGCGTAATTTTTCCGGTCGAAATTTTTCCTGCCATTCGCTCCAAATCACTCAAATTTTCAATGTTTTCCCGTAAGAAATTCCGTTTTTCATCTTGCTTCAAAAAGAAATCGACGATTTCGTGTCGGGCTTTGATTTTGTCTGCATCTTTCAATACCATTACAATCCACCGGTTCAGCAATCTTGCGCCCATTGCCGAACGGGTTTTGTCCAAAATATGAAGCAAAGTTACAGCTTGTGGATGCGGTGAATAAATCAATTCCAGATTTCGAATCGTAAACGGATCCATCCACACAAAACTGTTTTCGTCCAATCGCTGAATTTGAGTAATATGCTGAATATCAAAATGATGTGTTTCGTCCAGATAAGAAAAAACAGCACCGGCGGCAATAATTCCCAATCTTAAGTTTTCAATTCCAAAACCTTTTAAGGATTTCACTTTAAAATGTTGGGTTAATTTGTCAAAAGCATAATCGTACTGAAATGCCCAATCTTCGATCTGAAATGAACTTTTCAGTTCGGGTAAATCTATTTTTTTCCGCTTCTGATAAATGACTTCACTCGGACGAAAACTCTGAATCA
>CALLXZ010000125.1 GCA_937875605.1 uncultured Moheibacter sp. | reverse complement strand
CGTAAACTTTTATTGTCAATTTCGCCTGTCGCTACTTTATAAAAAACGTCCTGACTGTTTCTTGTTTTGAAAAAGGTCTGCAAGTCATTGACAACTTTTTCGTTGAAATCAATTTTCAAATGCCGCAATTTCCGAATCAGAATTTCTTTACCATCCTCCGACATAGCACGTCTGGCAGCGTTAAGAGATGCTTTTACTTTAGAACGTGCTTTACTTGTAACCACAAATTCCAGCCAATCGGGTTTTGGTTTTTGATTGGGCGAAGTCAATATTTCGATTTGATCTCCGCTTTGCAATTCATGACTTAGCGGATAAAGTTTTCCGTTGACTTTTGCACCCAAACAAGTATCGCCTATATTACTGTGAATCGCATACGCAAAATCGAGTGATGATGCACCTTTTGGGAGCGAATATAAATCGCCTTTCGGTGTGAAAACATAAATTTCTTTTGCATATAAGTTGAATTTAAAATTATCAATAAATTCTGTAGCATCCTGCCCTTCATTGTTTTCCAACATCTCGCGCACCTGACTAATCCATTCATCGACTTTGGAATCTTCAACCTGATAATTTTCTTTGTATTTATAGTGTGCCGCTACTCCACGTTCAGCCAATTCATCCATACGCTCCGAACGGATCTGAACTTCCACCCATCTTGCCATAGGGCCCATCACCGTGATATGAAGTGATTCATATCCCGTCGATTTCGGTTGGGAAATCCAGTCTCGCAAACGTTTGGGATTGGGACGGAAAATATCGGTTACGACCGAATAGATTTTCCATGCCAGAAATTTTTCATTTTTCCTATCGGATCGATAAATAATTCGAATAGCAAATTTATCATAGACTTCTTCAAACGTAACATGCTGCGTAATCATTTTCCGATGAATGGAAAAAACAGATTTCGAACGACCTTTTATGTCAAATTCCAATCCTTCTTCTTCTAATTTCTCTTGAACCGTTCGGGTAAAATCGGCAATGTACTTTTCACGATCCCGATTGGTTTCCTGTAACTTACGTTCAATATTGAAATATTCTTCTGGTTTGGTATATTTTAAACTCAAATCTTCCAACTCCGATTTGATGTTGTAAAGTCCCATTCGGTGTGCCAACGGAGCATAAATGAAAATAGTTTCCGATGCAATTTTCAACTGTTTGTCTTCCTGCATGGAATCCAGCGTCCGCATATTGTGCAAACGATCCGCTATTTTGATGAGAATTACTCTGACGTCTTCCGAAAGTGTTAATAGTAATTTTTTATAATTCTCCGATTGGATGGAAACATCTTGTTTATTTAAGACCGAAATTTTAGTAAGTCCGTCTATGATGCGGGCAATTTTTTCTCCAAATATTTCACGAATATCTTCCAACGTATAATCCGTATCTTCCACTACATCGTGCATCAGTGCAGCCGCAATGCTCGTCGCCCCTAAACCGATTTCATCCGCCACAATTTTTGCCACTTCAATCGGATGAAAAATATAGGGTTCACCCGTTTTCCTACGTTGGTCTTTATGGGCTTCGACCGCAAGATCAAATGCCTTACGAATCAACTTTTTATCTTCTGTTGTCAGCGTTTGGTACGTATGTTTCAACATATCCTTGTACCGACGTGAAATCTCCTGATTTTCCTTCTCAATAGGATCCAATACCTTCTCTTCTGCCATAGGTTAAAGTTAATTAATTTGTTGCGAAATCACAAGATGTCTTTTATTAAAACCGGAGGACGACCTATTATGGCTTTGCTACCGTTGACCACAATCGGACGTTCGATCAAATTTGGAAATTCGTGCATTGCTTGTATAATTTGGTCTTCTGATAAATTTTTGTCTTTGAAGTTTTCCTTCCAGAT
>CALLXZ010000124.1 GCA_937875605.1 uncultured Moheibacter sp. | reverse complement strand
CTCAACCTGCGCAGACAGTTGCTCCGGCAGTTGCATCAGCAGAAAAACCTATAGCTGCAACCGAGGAAAATTCAAATTACATCACCGTAAAATCTCCTATGATCGGGACTTTCTATCGTTCTTCCGGACCTGGAAAAGACCCATTTGTTTCAGTAGGTGACAGTGTTTCAAACGGAAGCGTTTTATGTATCGTCGAAGCTATGAAATTATTCAATGAAATCGAATCGGAAGTTTCGGGTAAAGTCGTGAAAATTTTAGTGGATGATGCTACACCAATTGAATACGATCAACCGCTATTCTTAATTGATCCATCCTAATTGAATTATGAATGTTAAATGTTGAATTTTGAATAACTTTTAAAATTCCAGTTTCCAATTCATTAATTAAACAATAATTAATTCATAATTTTAGAAAAAGATGTTTAAAAAAATATTAATTGCCAACCGGGGAGAAATTGCGATGCGTGTAATACGTACAGCAAAAGAAATGGGCATCAAAACCGTAGCGGTTTATTCCACCGCTGATCGGGACAGCTTACACGTGAGGTTTGCAGACGAAGCCGTTTGTATAGGACCTCCTTCCAGTTCAGAATCCTATCTAAAAATTGCCAATATCATAGCAGCGGCTGAAATTACCGATGCAGATGCAATTCATCCGGGATATGGATTCCTTTCCGAAAACGCAAAATTTTCAAAAACTTGTAAAGACAATGGTATTAAATTCATCGGTGCATCTCCGGAACACATTGATAAAATGGGAGATAAAGCAACTGCGAAAGCCACGATGATCAAAGCCGGCGTTCCGGTAGTTCCGGGTTCGGAAGGAATTTTAAAAGATTATGCGGATGCTAAAAAAATTGCTAAAAAAATAGGTTATCCGGTAATGATCAAAGCAACCGCAGGTGGTGGTGGAAAAGGAATGCGCGCTGTGTGGGCAGAGAAAGAGCTGGAAAAGCACTGGGAATCTGCCGTTCAGGAAGCAACTGCCGCATTTGGAAATGGCGGTATGTACATGGAAAAATTGATTGAAGAGCCACGTCATATCGAAATTCAAATTGCGGGTGATTCAACTGGACGTGCTTGTCATTTATCGGAAAGAGATTGTTCAGTACAGCGTCGTCATCAGAAATTGGTAGAAGAAACGCCTTCTCCTTTTATGACAAACGAACTACGCGAAAAGATGGGAAATGCAGCAGTAAAAGCGGCTGAATTCATTGGATATGAAGGCGTTGGAACCATCGAATTTCTTGTGGATAAAAACGGGGATTTTTATTTCATGGAAATGAATACCCGAATTCAAGTCGAACATCCGATTACGGAACAAGTTATTGATTATGATTTGATTAAAGAACAAATTTTATTAGCAGCAGGTCAGCCGATTTCAGGAAAAAATTACTTCCCTAAATTACATTCGATCGAATGCCGGATCAATGCGGAAGATCCTTACAACGGATTCCGTCCTTCACCGGGAATGATTACCAACATCAACATCCCAGGTGGTCATGGTGTACGGGTAGATACACACGTTTATGCGGGTTATGTGATTCCGCCGTATTATGATTCGATGATTGCGAAATTAATTGTGACTTCTCAATCACGCGAAGAGTCTTTGGCAAAAATGAAACGTGCCCTGGATGAATTCTACATAGAAGGAATCAAAACGACCGTACCTTTCCACAGACAATTGATGGATAACGAAGATTTCAGAAAAGGGAATTATACAACCAAATTCATGGAAACATTTGAATTGGATCCAAGTTATGCGGATCGTTTTTAAGAAATTTAAGTTATATAAAATTAAAGAGGCTACTCAATAAAGTTAGCCTCTTTTTTTATTTAGGATACTTTCGAAAAGTAATACAAATTTAATTTCTTAATGTATTTTTGCAATTATCTAAATCTACTATGAAACATTTCAACATTTTAATGAAGTTCTTTCATTTAAGTTTGTTTCTATTTTCCACCCACATACTTTTTGCACAAAATGATAACAAGAATTTTCTGAAGTCTGCTCAAACATTAGCTTATGAAAGTCCAGACAAATCATTGTCTTTAATCACGTATGCTTTTGATAACCAAAAAGACTTGAAAACCAAAGCAGATATTTTACTAAATATGGCTGAAATTTTTGCGTTAAAAGGTGAATTTCATCTTTCTGTTCAAAAAATACATGAGGTCAAAAAAGTAATATGGGAAAATTATAATGAAGATTTAAATTTCCGAGCTGAAATTTTACTTTGTAATCTGATGATTGAACAAGGACTGCCGGACTTAGCAAAGACTAGAATTCAGCAACTTCAATTAGAAGTAAATAAGATTTCAGACTCATCTATTCTCTTTTCTTATTACGTAACACAATTAAAATTGGAAGAAAAGGATGAGAAAAAAATATCACAACTAAAAAAACATAGTTTTTCTAATCTAAGAAACAACGACAAATTATCTAATAATCAATTGAATTTAATAATTGGTAATAAGTATCTAAATAAAAAGATTTTTGATTCTGCCGGGTATTATTTTGATGAAATAATAGAAAGAAATAAGAGCTTAGCGATTAAAGATTATTTCTATTATTCTGCTATAAATGGAAAAGCAAAAAACCTTATAAACAAGGGATTATATGCAAAATCTTCTGAGCTACTAGAAAAATCTATACAAGAAATTGATAATGGCTTTAAGCTAACCCTGCTAAAAAACTATAACGAAACATTGGCTCTTGGCTATAAAAAAGCCGATAACTTCCAGTCTTTCGCTCATTACAATCAGTCTTTTATTGAAGACCTGAAAACAGCAAATGAAAACAAACAATTGTTTCGAATATTTTTACTAAACTTACTAGAGGAGGAAGACAATTATTATTTAGAAAGAAAGCAGTCAAATTATCAAACAATTTCATGGGGCTTAGGCGGATTTTTTTTAGTAATGTTGATTTCTTTAGGCAGTTCATATTCTCTTTCATATAAAAAAAATCAAAAGCTCCTTAAAATTAAAGAAGAGGAAAATAAAACCTCATCGCAAACCATCTTCATAATTCCAGACAAAACAGAACAAAAAATTCTTGTCAAATTATCAAAATTTGAAGCGTCTCAAAAATTTGTCAACCCAAATCTCTCACTTACGTCGCTAGCAAAAGAAATAAATACCAACACCGCTTATCTTTCTGAAATAATCAACAAACACAAGGATAAAAATTTCAAAACCTATTTAAATGAACTCAGAATCAATTTCATAATTGATAAATTGCAGAATAATCCTGAATATCTCCAATATAAAACCAGCCATCTAGCAGAAGAATGTGGGTTTAATTCAAGAAATTCTTTTACTCTTGTTTTTAAAAGTATTACAGGCATTTCACCTTCGGTTTATATTGATGCCATAAGAAATAAGAAAGAGTTATGAAGTTGAATATTCTAATTTTAATATTTCTTTTATTTAATTTAGCATTGCTACAAGGACAAATTAGCAAGACAGACTCTTTGATTAACAAATCCCGGGAACTGGTTCTTCAACGTAAATATAAAGAAGCTGTTGAGTCGGTAGATAAAATCTTAAAAATTGAGAACCTTACGAATCGGCAAAAACTTGGTTTGACTTTCACCAAGGCAAGGGTTTATTCGCATGAGGGTCGGATTTTTAAATCCTTGGAATTAAGTAATGAAAGCTATAATTACACTTCCACAGATGAAGATAAGATAGGAGTATTGAGTTTTATAGGTTATCAATATTACAATGATAAAGTCGAGAAATATCTCGAAAAAGCGGAGAAAATTGTTTCTGAAAGTCCTACAAAAGATTCCATAAACCCTGTCGTCATTGGAAATTTATTTCTAATCCGAGGAATTACTTATCGTGAAAACATCGAATGTGATTTTGCTGTCAGCTACTTTGATAAAGCCATAAAGGAATTCTCGAAAACAAAAGATAACAGAGAGGCTAATTTCAACATTTGCACTGCTCTAACCGAAAAAGGATTTTGCTATTTTGAAA
>CALLXZ010000123.1 GCA_937875605.1 uncultured Moheibacter sp. | reverse complement strand
TGAAGTTTCTAAAAGGTTAAATATTACCTTTAGTAGCCAAAACACTATAAACCATCGGAATTTTATTTTCTAAATGTTTGATTCTGAATTTTCCGGATTCAAATTCTTCTGTTTGGTTGAAACAGTTATAAGGCGAATAATCATATTCATCCAGCGAATTAATCTGTAAACCACTTGAAATCAGACTATTTATAACTTCACTTAAACTATGATTCCAAGTCACAAAATCATCTTTTTGTTCTGCATTTTCGGTATAGGTTTCTTCAGTTGTTTTGATTGCATCAGATTTGAAATATTTACATTCAATCAGTTGAAAATCATCATCAAACATCCACACCACCGGATGAAATTCTACAATTAAAAACTTTCCTTGCGGTTTTAGAAAACGCGAAACAACTTTCGCCCATTTGTCCAAATCCGGAAGCCAGCCAATCGTACCGTAACTTGTGAAAACGATGTCAAATTTTTCATCCAAGTGATTCGGCAAATCATAAATATCTGAACAAATAAATCGCGCATCGGAATTGTCTTTCAGAGCTAATTCACGTCCAGCTTCAATCGCTTTATCTGACAAATCCACACCTACAGATTTCGCACCTAAACGGCTCAGCGAAATCGTATCCTGCCCGAAATGACATTGCAAATGAAGGATTGATTTTCCTTCCACATTTCCCAAAAGGTTTAATTCAATGGAGTTCAAAGAAGATTTTCCTTCGAGAAAACTTTTCACATCGTAAAACTCTGATTCCAAATGAACTGCGGTTCTGTTGTTCCATGAATTTTTATTGATTTCTAAATAACTTTTCATTTGAATTTGAATTTAATTTTCATTTGACATGGAATAAGGAGCATGATCCTTATTTGATGCCCAGTTTTTGTTGGGTTTATCACTCATTTCGAAATAAATAAGACCGCCGTCAATAATTTCTTCAAAATTTATATACGCTTTTTCAAATTTCTTCCCGTTGTACCAAGCCTTATTTACGTAATATTTATCGGCTGTATTTTCATTTTTCTGAATCACGAAATAATTACCATTTTCCAATTCAATCATTGCTTTTTCAAACAGCGGCGTACCCATCACATATTGGTTCACAGCGGGCGTTACCGGATAAAATCCCAACGCACTGAAAACGTACCAGGCTGAAGTCTGGCCATTGTCTTCATCACCGCAATATCCGTCCGGGGCAGAACTGTATAATTTATTCA
>CALLXZ010000122.1 GCA_937875605.1 uncultured Moheibacter sp. | reverse complement strand
AAGAATTCTGCTGAATTTTAACTATTTAATTTAAGTTGATTTTGGTCAGTTTAGAAAAATATGCAGACAAAACAAGAAGATTTTAGAATCCTTAAAAATTACATTCTTTCAAATACTTTATGGTAAATCCATAACAAAAATATTCCCTAAAGGCGATCGTTAAAAACTGGAATGAATATTCTTAACCAACTCCTATTCTTTTATTTCTATATCAGAAAAATAAATTGTAGGATCATTTTCATATTTTAACGTTATTTTTGAATCATCATGTGAAAAATCTACGATATATAGTGCATCCACAAGTCTTACATCCAACGAATTTTCAGTATCTATAGATTTTCTTATTGTATTGAGAATTATTGTTCCTGTACTCTTTTCACAATCCCAGTTCCAATCAATCGATTTTACCATAAAGTAACCCTGATCCTTATATTTCAAATCATCAGCTCTTATATTAATAGACAAACTGTCCTTGCTTACTATATGTTCAATGGGAGCAAGAAACTGAAATTTACCATCTCCCATTCCTCCAGAAAAAAACCTCAACTCTTCACAACTTTTTTACTCTTGCGCGTGAACATTAGCTTTAAAAATAGCAAAAATCAATAGTAAATACGATATTTTAAAATTATATCTCATTTATAACATTTCTAGCTTATCCTTAAAAAGTTTATTCATTAGAATATTTAATAATAAACCCATAATTACAGAAAGGACAATACCATATAGAATCATTGAAAGGTAAGTGCCTTTAAGGTTATTGATTATTATGTCTTCTTTCCACAAATATTTAGTTAATTGCTCGCTTCTATTTTTCATTCCCATTAATGACTGTATTAGAACTGGAAAAAATAAGACACAAATTGATATTAACCATTGAATTTTTGGAAATTTAAAATAAAACCAAAAATAAATAATACATAAGACAATTAGTGGAACACTAACGAAGACTAAATATATATAATAATATTCCAAAAAAAATATAGATAACCCTTCATTATATGTTATCATTAAATGAAGGGTTAAAAAAAATTGTATATAAAAATATATTAATATGTATCTCAAACATCCCATTTACAATTAATTACAAGGATTGTTAAACCCTGGCAATGAACTTACCGGAGCATGATTATACAAAACATTTCTTACCTGCTGCCATTCGGGTCTAGCAATATAATCAGTATTAATTTGGGCTTGCCCATCAAAATCGTTCACAAAACCTGCCATATTTTGTTGAAATGCATTCCACAATACGTCCGCTCCCTCAAATGCAGACTCAAGATTAAAAATCCTCCTATATCTTCTTCTATTTTCTTTTACATTATTTTAAATACTTGACATAAACCCTATAAAGAATTAACAGTAAGATTGCTATGAATACAATCGTTAAAAATTGAAAAAAGTATTCGTAATAAGCTCCCATATATATATATTAAAATTTAATCTATATTCCACCAATAAACATTGTTTATATTCCCTAATTTATCAAGTAAAAATTGAATTTTATATTCTGTTTTCACAAAAAAACCATGACCCTCATATTCAAAGCCTTGCGTTAGTGTTCCATAAAGAGTGATCTTCTTACAATTAGAGCAATTTGTTGGAGAGTCAACATCATAATTTTCATGTTGCTCCCATGTATTATAAAAAGACGCTCCATACCATTGAGAATTAATTGATGATACGTTAGGTCTTGGAGATCCATCATTTCTTGTTTGAGATATATACATTCTCACACCTCTTTCTCCCCAAATGACATCCCAAAACTTTACTTTATAATGTGTTACTCTTAAATCATTATTCTGAATATTTACTAATTCACCACCAGTGCCATAATTGATTTCACCATAAATATAATCGTAAGCATCTAATAAGTGATCGAAACTAGGAAGACCTTCTGGTGGGTTCTGAACCTCTACCCAAGTTCCTTCTGGAAAAAAATCATTCATTAATTGAGTTAATGTATATGAAGTTCCCTGTCCTCCCCAATCTCCGCTTATTGGATCCGTAGGACCTCCTCCCCAATTAGTATTTCCTCCTGGATCCCCATTATTTCCTCCGGTTCCACCGCCTCCGTTAGGGCTTCCATCACTTGATGAGTGACAAGATACTGACCACTCATATCCTATAATAGTTCCACCTCCACAACTACAACCATCCGGATCATAAATTGGTTCTATACTATATGTACAAGTAACAATCGTTTTACCTGCAGTTTCATCATTACCCAAGATATCTTTACCATTGGAATTGACTATCAAAACACTTCCTTCATAAGGAAGATACTCCCCATTATTGTGTGCCATCTGCCATACTTCTGTAGGAGAGTAGTGGGCGATAAACTCTTCTGTTTCGCCATTCTTTGATCTGATAATGAGATTGGAATACGAATAATTTTCATCATCTATTGTACTGACACGCATGGTATAAGTGGTAAGCGTATCATTACCGTACTGGATTATATATGAGCTATCAATTGCCTGAATATAATCGTCTCCGCCTTTATTGGCAATATTTGAAAATAAAGATAGTGCTTGACCATTGGTTGAAGATAATTTTGCTTTCATATCTTCAAAACTCACAATGCTTTTTTTGTAGCCCATCTTATGTGATTTATCATGAGCTTCCTTTGTTTTAATTCCCTCGTCTTCCGAACAGGAAAACAAAACTCCTACTACGCAAAGTAGCAAAAGATAAATTGTCTTTTTCATGTTAAAGTTGTTTAAGGTTTTTAAAATTAATCTTAATTTTTGATTTTAACAAACTTATAACAAATAGCACTACATACTTATTCATTTATCGGGTATTTCCACCCTATTATTGGGTAATAATGTGTTTTTCAATTTTTAAAAATTTTATGTAGGTTTGTGAAAAGATTTGTTATGAACAAGACCATCGGGAAACGCATACGTGAGATACGCAAAAACAAAGGAATGTCACAAGAGGAAATTTCCGATTTATTAGGCATTTCACAATCTACTTATCAAAGAATTGAGAATGGAGACACAAATTCTTGGGCTGCGCACTTAGAAAAATTAACCGAGGTTTTAGAATTTAAACCTGAAGATTTATTTTTAGAAGAAAACAATAATTTCAATAACAAGGGTCAAACAGGCGGTCTTGCATTTCAAAACATTGGCTCCATAAATACAATTAACTCTATTTCAGATAAACTCATCGAACAATACGAAAAACGCATAGAAGAATTAAGAAAACGGATTCAGGAACTGGAAAGCAAAAAATAATCCCTACCCCAAAAACCGAAACCCAACGCCTCGTATGCTTTCAATCTGAACGGATTCGTCTTCCGAAAGGTATTTGCGCAATCGGCTGATGAAAACATCCAGACTTCTTCCGGTAAAAAAATCGGCTTCTACCCAGAGATGATTCAGCACTTCTTCCCTTTTGATAATTCGATCTTTATGCTGATAAAGAAAACTCAAAAGCTGGGCTTCTTTTTCGGTCAGCGTTCGTTCCGATTTTTCGGTTTTTAAAATGAGATTTTGAGGTTCAAATGTAAATTTCCCGATGGAATAGGTTTCAAATTTCCTGACTTCATCCGGAAGTTTCGGGATGGACTTTCGTTTTAAAATATTTTGAATTCGAAGTATCAATTCGTCCGCATCAAAAGGTTTGGTGATGTAGTCATCAGCACCCAATTTCAGTCCGGTCAAAACATCTTCTTTCAGTTTTCGCGCCGTCACAAATAAAAAAGGCAAATCGGGATTCGAATATTGTAGTTTTTGCGCCAGTGTAAATCCGTCTTCCTGCGGCATCATCACATCTAAAACCAAAATATCATACGAATTTAGCTTCAACTCCGCCCTTGCTTCCACGCCATTGAAAACACGATGAACTTGAAATTTATTCAATTCCAAATACTGTTTGAGCAAATTACCCAAATCCAAATCGTCTTCGACT
>CALLXZ010000121.1 GCA_937875605.1 uncultured Moheibacter sp. | reverse complement strand
TCACTTGTTCCGGAGAGAATGTAAGTTCCTTTTGGAAAATCAATTACATTTAGTTTCTCAACAGAATTGGATTGTGTTTTTATCAATTTTCCGGACAAATCATAAACCTTGATATCTTTTAAAGATTCGGAGAAATGGAGAAAATCTTTTGTAGGGTTGGGGTAAATTTGCAATGGTTTTAGTTGGAAATCATTGATAGACATCTGAGTGTCTGTAAAAGTCATATGGTAAAACCCACTGTCCAAAATCAGATGTCTTATGTCATTTTCTAATTCCATTATTTCATAATTAAATTCTTTATTGTACATAAAGCCATTGAAATAAATCTGCTGAAAAAAGGTGTTGTCGGGATTTGTACATTCTGAAAAATCCTCTTCCAAAATTTCCTGAATCAGAAATGAATCCCCGGATAGCGCATAGTCAGTCCATATCATTTTATGACCACATACAGCAGTTTCCATATAGTAAATATCTCCCCAGCTCGTAGATCCATATTGAAAAGTTGCCTTCACATACGGCACTTCCTCATCTGGGAAAAAAGGCACTTCCCAATCGCCGCCTTTCGTAACACAACCTTTCAGGTACCACTCACCTTCTATGGGTTGTGTCCAAGCATCGGGACAAAAAAGTAAAGTAATTAAAAAAGTAAAAAGAGTTTTCATGGCATTTAGTTTTAATAGATGAGGTCAAAATTAGTTTCTCAACTCATGCCAGTCCATTCCACTTTTGTGGAATAGTAAATTCACCATTTAATCAAATAAATTTCAGGTTTTTAGGTGTTTTTGTTTGATTGTCAATATGGCTTTGTAGAATAAGCCAAAACTCTTATTAAATGAAAAGTGAGAATACTAAACAGCAGCTATTTTCCGATGAATAAATTTGCAATTTTCCTTCTATATTTTCCATCCTTATTTTCATGTTTTTCAGACCGTTTCCATTAAGATTTTCTGTTTTAAACCCATGACCATTATCTTGAATTTCTATACAGATTTCGTTTCCCATTTGGTCGATGGTCATTTTAACTTCTGAGGCGTTGGCGTGTTTGTAAATGTTGTTGAAAGCTTCTTTCACACAAAGCAATAAATTTCTCCTGATCTCAGATGAAATACTTTTTTCGGGATTTATATCGGAATGCACACAATGAACCTGAAGATTGGTTTTCCGGAAGAAATTTTCGGCATAATTACAGAGATACTGGACAAAACTTCCCAGATCATCGTTTTCAGTATTTAAACTCCAAAGTATTTCGCGCATGGAAAGATTCATGCTTTCAGCCGTTTGGAGGAGTTCGTTGATGTCTTCTTGGGTTTCTTCTTCTGATATTTTTTGTTTGAGGAATTCTACCTGAAGTTTCAGGGCAGAAATTCCCGCTCCCAACTCATCATGCATATCATGGGAAATACGTTCGCGCTCTTGACGGATGGCTTCTTGACGTTTAAGTTCTTCTTGTAACAGGGAATTTTCATGTTCGGCTTCGCGAAGTTGCTTTTCTTTTTGATAAAGGAGTTGTTTGCGGTTATAGGTCATTACCACAAAAATGATGAAACCTACAAATAATAACATAATCACGATGGCGATAATGTAGGTAAGCTTTATTTCATAGGGGAGGTTTTTCATACTTTACAAAATAAACCTCTTAAAAATAAGGAATATGAAACTATATTTATTACCTGAAATATATTTCGCAAAGAAAGCAGAAACTCTTTGTCCACTGAATTGAACCAATACATTGGCATCATCCTGAATAAATAGAAAACCGACCATAAAAGTAATGAAGAGCAAATCCAAAATAACGAAAAATTCAAAATAGTTTGTTCCTTTAGCTCACTATTTATTTTTTTCATAAACCAAATGATTGATAAAACAATGCAGAAAACACTATATATGACACCTGTATAAGTAGAATAGGAGGTTTGACTTGTGAAAAAAAAATAGACAGCAGAAATAAAGGCGACTAAAGTGATCATGTATATAAAATTTCTACCGATCAAATCTTTGCTGATTATCCAGCCCCAAAATAAAATACTGAATATATCTAAGAAATTAAATAAGAATTGTGGTTTGGGATTTAGAAATAGAATAATTTCTACTGAAATGATGATAAAAAAATAAAATGCATAAAATTGTTTCCATAAGCGTTTGTCGTATATGGAAACAATTAAAATTATACCCATTAAAAAGTAATAAGTAATGTCTAAAGAATTCATATTAACAATTTCCCGGAGGACATAGACTACTTCGGTCAAACACTACGGTTGGTCTTTCGGGAAATTGTCCTGATTTTTTTCCGAAAGTAATCAGAAACGTAAGTTGGTGTAAGTTTGAATTCCCGTCAGAATCAGGGTTGGAATCTGTACATATTACAGGAAAAAATAAGAGAGCATCTAAATTTTGACTGATCAATTCATCATAAGCATTTCGGGTTAATTTGAATTTTCTTGTGTTTTTATTCAATCTATTACCTGTGGCGTTCATCAAATGCTGATCTGCTTCTCTTCCGAAACCACGCTCAAAATTACCTTGTAGGCTGTGAGAATTACAATTAAAACTATTTGTTTTGTCTATTCTGCATAATCCTGTTGATTTTTCAATACTGAAATTAATTCTTCCTGATTCTTCTCCCAAAACAATTACAATTTCTTTTTTTCCATCTGCAAATAAATCATCTAAAATCTCTTTGTAAACAGGAATCGTATATTGCCTACTAACCCCAAAAACTTGTTCATATCGTTTCATAAATTCTATTGCGACACGTTGAGATATTTTATGGGTCCAAATCACTTTATTATGATTAATGATGAAATTTTTAAGCATTTGATAACTGTTGCTATATGGGTCTTGAACAGTTAAGTTCTGACAAGTTTCTACTATGTTTTCCAAATCATCTGAATTAATTTTTTTTTCATGAAAACTACTATTAATTAGTTTTATTATTTCATTGAGAGTTTCGTTTTCCATAAGTTTAAATTTTAAATGTTATTTAATTTATTAATTGCTTCGGTTTTATTGCATACATGGAGTTTCCGGTAGATGCTTCCTGCTTGTTTTTTGATGGTATCGATGCCCACGTTTTTCTGATCGGCAATTTCCTTATAGAGCATTCCTTTTGAAAGCATTTCGAGTACTTCATTTTCAGTCCTGGTCAATTCTTCCAGATAAGGTTTGGGTTTGTTTTCCTGTTGGAAAAACTGTAACACACGGCTGGCAATTCCAAAGGTCATCGGTGCACCGCCGGCGTGGCATTCTTTGATGGATGAAATAATTTTTTCCATGCTTTCGCCTTTTACCAGATAACCCGATGCTCCAGCTTTTATCGCTTCAAAAATATGGGTATCATCCTCGAAACTCGTACACATGAGAAATTGGGTCGCAGGCATTTTCGGCTTCAGTTCTCTGACCAATTCAATACCAGTCAGATCCGGAAGTTTGATGTCCATCAGCACCATCGCAGGATTTAATTTTATCAAACCTGTACGTGCATCGAATCCGTTGAAAAATTGTCCATCACACTGAAGCAGATGGTCAAATTCCAGAATTTTTTTCAGCGCATTGTTATAATGCTTGTCATCTTCTACAATGGCTATGCGTATTGGTGGTAACATTTTCCAAAATTCGGTAAAGAGATTGAGCCAAGCTATTCCACTTTTGTGGAAGATTTGCTCGTTTAAATTTAACAAATAAAATTAGAAATGGTATAGATAATTTTTAGTCTGAAAAAATTAAGCTCTCGCTCGTTTCATGTAAAAATAAGCCGTGAGAAATCCGAAGATGACATTCGGTCCCCAAGCTGCAACAAAAGGCGAAACATACCCCTGTGTGGAATACGTAAGCGAAATCTGGTTAAAAAAGATATAGACAAATGCGAGAATAATTCCTAACGCCAGATTTAACCCGATTCCGCCTCTTCGTTTTTGGGAAGAAAGCGAAAGAGCCAAAAGCGTGAGTATAAACGTCGAAAAAGGCGAACTGTTTCTTTGATGGAATTCGTTCATGTAAGCATTTACACTTGCGGATCCTTTGAATTTTTGTTTTTGGATGAATTCATTTAATTCGATGGAATTCATCGTTTCAGCCACATAACCTTCCGGTAAAATTTCGTCAGGCGTTGCTTTAAATGCTCTTTTTAGCGTAATAGCATAACCCAAACTGTCTCTGAATTCCGACTTTATGCTTCGTATGTACGCATTTCGGAGAATGTAAACCGAATCTTTTTCATCCCAATTAAAAGAGGAAGCGATGATTTGGTATTTCAATTTTTCTTCCTTATCAAATTCTTGAAAAACGAAACTGGTTCCTCGTTTTTGGACACGGTCATAGTTCTGCGCAAAAATAAATTCGTTGGGCGAAATCTGCGATGAAATCTTTTGTCGTTCGTAGTATTCGCCCTTTTTGGTGTTGCTCAGAAGGTATTCGTATTGATACGTATTCTTTTTAATGTTTGCCCATGGCAATGCAAAATTATTGACAAATAGCGCCACAATCGCAATTCCTGCTGCTACCCAAATATAAGGTTTGGTAATTCGGTAAAAACTAATTCCACCTGCCTGAGCGGCTACGATTTCCGTCTGCATGGTCAGTCGGGATGTAAAATAAATCACGGAAATAAATACCGCAACGGGAAGAAAAGTATTGACTAACCAAACCGCCCAAAACGGATAAAATTGCGTCATCGCCGCCAAAGGCGTTGAGCCGTTGTCCTCAATCCGCGCCAATTTCTGACTGAGGTCAATGATGACCGCAATGGTGGAAAGGATGACCACCATAAAGAAAAAGGTGCTTACAAAGTTTTTGACAATATATTTATCGAATATTTTCAATTATAATCTCTGTCTAAGTTTTGGAACAATTTGATTTTTCCATTCGTTGAAATCTCCGTCTAAAATATGCTTTCTGGCGGTTTGCACCAAATCTAAATAAAAAGCCAGATTATGAACCGAAGCAATTTGTTTTCCTAAATATTCATCCGCTATAAAAAGATGACGAACGTATGCTTTGGAATATTCGCTATCCACATAGCTTGTTCCCAATCCATCCAAAGGAGAAAAATCATCTTTCCATTTTGCATTTTTCATGTTCATCACACCGTTCCACGTAAAAAGCATTCCGTTTCGGGCATTTCGGGTAGGCATCACACAATCAAATTGATCAACTCCCAATGCTATACACTCTAAAATGTTCCAAGGTGTTCCTACACCCATCAAATATCTCGGTTTTTCTTTGGGTAAAATATCCGTTACCAAATCGGTGATTTCATACATGACATCTTCCGGTTCCCCAACACTTAGACCGCCGATGGCGTTTCCTTCCGCTCCGAAATTGGCAATGTATTCTGCTGATTCTTTTCGTAGATCATGAAAAGAATTTCCTTGTACAATCGGATAAAGGGTTTGTTCATAACCATACAATTCGGGATTTTCATTTAACCAATTTCGGCAACGTTCCAGCCAACGGTGCGTCACATGCATCGCACGTTTGGCATCTCGATATTCGACAGGAATTCCGGTTAATTCATCAAAAGCCATAAAAATATCGGCACCGATGTGTCGCTGGATTTCCAT
>CALLXZ010000120.1 GCA_937875605.1 uncultured Moheibacter sp. | reverse complement strand
AGAAACTCTTACCCCGAAATACATTACATCCGTTCAGGATTTATTGAAAAGCAAAGCTGAAAGTGTTCTGCAACAAGGAAATGCGGCATATCAAGCTAAAAGAGATGAAGAAGCCGGTAATAAATTTCTGGAAGCTTCCTATCTAGTAAAAGCTTTAGGTGGTGATTATGAATTATTTAAATACAATGCGGCACTTAGCTATCACAGAGGAGAATTCTATCAAAAAGCATCCGATGCCTATATTGAATTAATCAATGAGGGTTATACCGGCGAGAAAACATCTTGGGTTGCAAAAGACAAAACTACAGGAGAAGAAGTTCCTTTTTCCACCAAAGAAGATGCAGACACACAGGCAAAACTAGGTTTGGTAACAGGTGTTAAACAAGTAAAATCGGCTTCCGTTGAAAAAGATTTGTATGAAAATACCCTAAAAGCTTTGATTGGTCTAAAAAAATATGATCCGATCGTAGAAAAAATTGCTAAAAAATATGGAGATAACAGTACTATTCAAACATTAGTTGGAAATGTTTACCATAGTTCAGGTAAGTCTGAATTGTTTTTGAGTAAATTAATTGAAAACACGAAAATTGATCCTAATAATGCTGTTAATTATTTCAACATTGGCGTGTTGTACATGGACATGAATAATAATGATGAAGCTTTGAAGAATTTTGACAAATCTATTCAATTGGATCCGAAATTTAAAAATGCTTATACTAATGCAGCTGTTTTAATCGTAAAACCTGAAAAAGAATATATAGAAGTAATCAATTCTAATTTAGGAACCTCCGCAAAAGAAAAACAACTTTATAAAGAATACTCCACTAAACGGAAAGAGCTTTACCTAAAGGCCATTCCTTATTTGGAGAAATCGTTTGAATTGGATAAAAATTATGACGGTGCAAAAATGTTACGTCAGGCTTATCAGGCAGCCGAAATGTTCGATAAAGAAGATGCCATGAGAGTAGTTGAAAAATCATTACAACCATAAAATTCACACAAAACAAACAAAAAACCCGTTAAAAATTAACGGGTTTTTTGTTTTTTCAGATGAGGAAATACTCTAATTTTGGGCACCAAATCATTCAAAATGAATCCAGCTTCCTATACGGATCAACAGTATTTAGAATTCTATAAAAAATTACTCCTTCCTCGCATGATCGAAGAACGAATGCTCATCGGTCTACGACAGGGAAAAATCTCTAAATGGTTTTCCTCTTGGGGGCAAGAAGGAATATCGGTCGGAACGGCATTAGCGATGATTCCCGAGGAGTATATCCTGACCATGCACCGGAATCTCGGTGTTTTTACCTCACGTGAAATTCCGCTGAAACGTTTATTTGCCCAGTTTCAAGGCAAAGCCGAAGGTTTTACCAAAGGTCGTGACCGTTCCTTTCATTTCGGAACAAATGAATATAAAATCGTCGGGATGATTTCCCATCTCGGTTCTCAAATGGGTGTTGCAGACGGAATCGCACTTGCCAATAAAATTCAGAAAAATAACGAAGCCGTTTTGGTATTTACCGGTGATGGTGGCGCAAGTGAAGGCGATTTCCATGAATCCGTCAACGTTGCAGCGGTTTGGCAATTACCCGTAATTATCATCGTAGAAAATAACCAATGGGGACTTTCTACACCTTCCAACGAACAATTTCGTATGAAATCCTTTGCAGACAAAGGAATCGGATACGGAATCGATGCCGTTTCCATTGATGGAAATAACTTTTTGGAAGTCTATGAAACCGTTAAATATTGGGCAGAAGAAATACGAAAAAATCCCCGTCCGGTTTTGATTGAATGTATGACATTCCGTATGCGTGGACACGAAGAAGCATCGGGAACTGCTTATTATCCGGAAGGATTGATCGAATCCTGGGAATCCAAAGATCCCATTCTTCAATTTGAAAATTTATTGAAAGAAAAAGGTATTTTGACTGATGAAATCATTCAAAATTACAGAAATGAATTAAGCGAATTTATTTTAAAAGAATTAGAATCTGCCGATAGCCTACCCAAAATAATTCCCAATAAATCAACCGAATTAAACGATATTTTTGCTCCTTTTTCCAATGAAGAAATTCTTCCGAAAACCATTGAAAACAACCGTGAAATTCGTTTTATAGATGCTATTTCAGAAGGATTACAAGAAGCAATGAACCGCTATCCGGAATTAATTCTGATGGGACAAGACATTGCTAAGTACGGTGGCGCCTTCAAAGTAACAGACGGATTTTTAGACCAATATGGCGCAGAACGGGTTCGTAACACACCACTTTGTGAAGCTGCCATTTTAGGAGCTGGATTAGGTCTTTCCATTCGTGGACAAAAGAGTATGATCGAAATGCAGTTTTCCGATTTTGTAACAGAAGGATTTAACCAAATCGTCAATAATTTAGCAAAAGCGCATTACCGTTGGTCACAAAATGCTGATGTGGTTGTCCGAATGCCGACAGGTGGAGGCGTTGCAGCAGGGCCTTATCATTCACAATCCACAGAAGCTTGGTTCACAAAAGTTCCGGGACTGAAAATTGTTTATCCGTCTACACCTGAAGATGCCAAAGGTTTGTTGTTACAATCCTTTGCTGACCCAAATCCTGTGATGTTTTTTGAGCATAAAAAATTATACAGAAGTTTAAAAAGTTTTGTTCCGGAAGGATTTTACACCGTTCCGTTTGGCAAAGCAAGATTTCACCGAAAAGGAAAAGATTTAACGATCGTTACGTATGGAATGGGTGTTCATTTGGCGTTGGAGACTTTGAGTAAACATCCTGAAATTGATGCGGAAGTAATTGATCTACGCACTTTGATTCCTTGGGACAAAGAAACCGTTTTGGAATCAGTTCGAAAAACCGGAAAAGCCATTATTTTACATGAAGATACGTTGATCAGCGGATTTGGTGGCGAAATTTCAGCGGTTATTTCGGAAGAAATTTTTGAAGAATTGGACGCACCTGTTTTCCGTGTAGGAAGTATGAATACACCGGTTCCGTTCCAAGCCGAATTGGAAAAACAATTTATGCCCGATATAGAATTTGAGGAAAAATTGATTAAATTGTGGAAGTATTGATTTTTTGAATCAATCATTTTCTGGTCAATGTGATGAAAACACTCAAGTACTTAACTCCCAATTCTGAAAACAGCTCGGTTTGGATAACGGCTGTTTTAATGATTTTGGGTGTTTTCGTTTTAGGGTGGAGACCGGAAATTATCATTTTTAGTTATATTTTTGAGACAATTATCATCGGCATCATTCATATTTTCAAAATGTTAGCCGTTGTTTTTTATTCTGAAAAAGAAATATTGGAAAAGAAATCTCAGAATCCAAACGAAATTTCTGGAATTTTTGCTATTATTTTCTTTTGTTTTCATTATTTCTTCTTCATAGCTATCCAATCGGTTTTTGTATTTGTTTTTGTCGGGATGAACAGCTCACAATACAGTAGCGATTTCACAGGAATTTTTAAGAATTTCGCATATCTTTTTTCGCAGTCCGATATGAGGGAAGCTTTTTCTCTGATTGTAGTAAGTAACATAGTCTATTCTTTAAAGTCGTTTTTCATTCCAAAAAATATTTGGACACCACTATAAAAGAATTGTTCTTCCAACCCTATCTGCGTATTTTCGTGCAGCAACTTATTGCCATTCTGGGTGGATTTTTATTTATGATTTTGAGTGGAGCAAAAGGAATTGCGGTTTTGGTAATTGTCCTAAAAACTTTTGTTGATCTGATGG
>CALLXZ010000119.1 GCA_937875605.1 uncultured Moheibacter sp. | reverse complement strand
ATCACATCTGCCAAATCCAATAAATATTCGAATTTATCCAATCCAACCAATGCATGAGAAAGAATGAATTGTGTTCCGTTAATCAACCCCAAACCTTCTTTGGCAGAAAGATGAATCGGTTTTAAATTGTGTTTTTCAAATGCTTCTTTGGTCGAAATGATTGTATCGCCCTCCCAAACTTTTCCTTCGCCAATCAAAGGCAAAAACAAATGCGAAAGTGGCGCTAAATCTCCGGAAGCTCCGACCGAGCCTTGCTCCGGAACTACCGGAATGATGTCTTTTTCCACCATCAACAAAATTCTTTCGACTACTTCCAACGTAACGCCCGAATATCCCTTTGCCAATGCGTGTGCTTTTGTGATAAGCATCAATTTGGAAATCTCTTTTGTAATCGGATTGCCAACGCCCACGGCATGGCTTATCAATAAATTTTCTTGTAATTTTCTTGTGTCTTCTTTTGAAATCTGTGTATCGCAGAGTGGCCCAAATCCGGTGTTGATCCCATAAACCGTTAGTCCGGAATCGATGATGGATTGAACGTTTTGAGTCGATTTGCTGATTTGAGATTGGGCTTTTTCAGTTAAAACAGCAGCCGTTTTTCCTTTTAAAATATGGATTGCATCAGTGGTTGACCAATGATCAACACCGTATATTTTTTGATTCATTATATTTTTCTTGTTATTGAATTCCAAATATACAAATTTGTTAATCGTACCCTAAATCTAAATCCTATTCGATAAATTTGCCTTTTAGATTTTATAAAATGTCAAATAACGATTTACACGACGAAATGGGCGATGAGCATTTCTCATCCCATCACGATACTCCGATGCGCGAAGATGCTTTTGAATTGAGCAATGAAGAAAAAATTGCCAAAATCGAAGGAGAATTTAAAATTATCATGGAAACACTTGGACTGGATCTGACCGATGATAGTTTAAAAGGAACGCCAAAACGAGTTGCGAAAATGTTTGTCAACGAGATTTTTGGCGGATTGCATCCGGATAGAAAACCCAAAATGTCCACATTTGAAAACAAATACAAATACAACCAAATGCTGGTGGAGAAAGACATCACGGTTTATTCGACCTGTGAGCATCATTTCTTACCGATAGTCGGGAAAGCACACATTGGTTATATTTCCAATGGAAAAGTAATCGGTCTATCAAAAATGAACCGGATCGTAGATTACTACGCAAAACGTCCGCAAGTGCAGGAAAGACTGACGATGCAAATCGTAAAAGCGATGCAGGATGCGTTGGGAACGGAAGATGTAGCTTGTGTGATCGATGCCAAACATCTTTGCGTGAATTCGCGCGGAATCCGTGACATCGACAGCAGCACCGTTACAGCAGAATTGGGCGGTGTTTTCAAAACCGACCCTACGACGAGAAGAGAGTTTTTGCACTATATCGGTGTGAAAACGAGGTTTAATGTTTAGGGGATTTTTAAGTGTCAATCAAAGTTTCAATTTTCATTTGGTTGTTTAGTTCAGTCTTTTGTTTTGCACAAACGGACTCTACTAAAATTCCTTTTGTAGCTTATTGGTCGAAAGG
>CALLXZ010000118.1 GCA_937875605.1 uncultured Moheibacter sp. | reverse complement strand
TTTTGTAGCGAAGACGGGAATTGAACCCGTGACCTCAGGGTTATGAATCCTGCGCTCTAACCATCTGAGCTACCTCGCCGGTTTTCAAATGGAGTGCAAATATAGAATCTTCTTTTAAATCATCAAAACTTATCGAAAAAAGTTTGGGGATATGTCCGTATTTTATATATTGCACCCCAATTAAAATGAAACATGGCCAGAGAAAAATTTCAATCGGAATTTGTTATAAATGCATCTCCTTCACTGCTTTACAATTATATTTCTAGCCCATCCGGCTTGTCTGAATGGTTTGCAGATAACGTTAACTCGCGAGGAGAAAAATACACTTTTATCTGGGAAGGAGACGAGCAGTCCGCTTTTTTGATTAAAAGTAAACAGGATACTTATGTTCGTTTTCAGTGGGAAGATGATGAAGATACTAAATACTTCTTTGAACTTAACATCGTAGAAGATGATCTGACAGGCGATGTTTCGCTGATGATCACTGATTTTGCCGATTCTGATGAATTGGAAGAATCCAAATTACTCTGGGAAAGTCAGATTGAAGATCTGAAGAAAATCCTCGGTTCTTAAACTCAATTAAATCATTTCCCGTGAAATTTATATGTAACGGAAACTTTTTTGATGAAGCAGATTCCCTTTTTGGGAAAATTAATCGTGCTTTTTTGTGGGGAGACTTTATATCCGAATCAGTAAAAATCGCTGATGAACAAGCATTATTATGGGAAGAACATTATTTTAACCTCATGGCTTCCATGCGTATTTTCCGGATGAAAATCCCATTGGAATTTACACAAGAATTTTTCGAAGAACAATTTCATAAACTAATTCAAGAAAACAAAACACCTAACTCCAAAGTTCGAATCAGTATTTTTCGAAATGCAGACAGGGAAGAACTTTTAACCAAATCCACCGTTTCCTATTTGATGGAAATCGTCGAAATTTTTCCTTCTTCTAATTACATTTGGAAAAATGAAAAAGCTGAAATTGATATATTCAAAGATTATACGGTGAATCCAAGTTTTTTCACGCAAGTAAATTCGCATAAAGCGGAAGAAATCGTTGCGCTTGCTTTTATGCAGGAAAACGAATTTGATGATTTGGTTTTGCTGAATCCTGACAAACGAATTGCTAGAACGCTTTTAGGAAATCCCTTTTTGATTCAGGGGAATTCGATTAAAACGCCTAAAATTTCAGAAGGCGGAATCCGAAGTGTTACCCGAAATTATTTGTGTAATTTGATTTCAAAAAGTGAAAAATTTACTTTGGAAGAAACAGATATCTTTCCATTTGAATTACAGAAAACCGATGAATTATTTATCTGTCTGGAAAGTGAAGGAATTCTTTCCATTCA
>CALLXZ010000117.1 GCA_937875605.1 uncultured Moheibacter sp. | reverse complement strand
GATTTAATATAATTGACAACCAAATTTATATCGCTGATGCGATAGATTATGTAAGTCCGGGCGAAATCACAATCTATTCGATGGATGGAGTAGAAATTGCTTCACATACAGTAGAATTGCTTCCGAACGGATTCTACAAAAATGCAGAAACTACAATTCCTGACCCTCAATTCACGGGTGAAGACATTAAATTCTTCGTTGGAGAAGGAACTCAAACCGCATATTTAATTGTTGATTTCAAAGACGAAACAGACGACCGTTCTTATGCTTGGGGATTCCATTACAACGAAGGTGAAAGTTTGACTTTTGGTGATATGATTGACGCAATTGATGAAGCTGAACCAAATTTCACACACGAAACAGGATTTGGTGGAGCATTCTTAAATGACATCGTTTTCAATTCTCACAGTGGATTAGATGGCGAACCGGACTGGTGGAGCACTTGGTCGGGAACGTCTTCTTCTGCAATGAGTATGAATGCAGGTATTTCTGAAGCCTTGCAAAACGAAAGATGGTTTGGTACTTCTTACGGATTCTCAAATCCTTCAGCCCAACATCCGGTTACACCCATTCCGGCGTATTCTTCTTTGTGGTTTGACGAAAGCGACATTGTAACTTGGTTCGGAGAAGGAGAAAATCAAAGCATCGTGATTGTAGATTTTGGAACTGATACAGAAGGAAATCCAGACTCATTTGCATTTGGTGTTCGTTACAGTGAAGAATCAATTTCATTGACGCAAGCAATGGATGTTTTGGAAGAAAGTGTAAATAATTTCGCTTATACAATTGATGGAAATTCTGTTGCAGAAATTGCCTGGGAAGATTATGAAGGAATAGCGACTGTAGAAAATCCTTGGAAAACTTATACAGGAACTGATCTTTCAAACTGGGTAACTGCAAATAATTTATCTGAAATCAACTTAGCAGACGGTGAATGGGTTGGATTTAGCTTTGGAAAAAGACGTCCTTTCATTCCAACTGATGAAGCAACCGGAATGGGCGTTATTGATAATGCTTTGGCTGAAGTGAAAGTTTATCCAAATCCGGCTTCAGGCGTTTTCTATGTAGATGGAAAAAGCATTTCTAAAGTTGAGATTTATGACTTGGCTGGAAGAATAGTGAAATCAACTTCAAACATTTCACACGGAATTTCTGTAAATGAACTGAACAAAGGAATTTATATCGTAAAAATTCAATCGGGTAAAAACTCAATTTCTAAAAAATTAATAATCAAATAATGAAAAGAATTCATTTAATATTAGTTGGATTAATTTCTGCAAGCGTTTTTGCTCAATCCTATCCACCCGCAGCCGGACAGGAGGGTTCAACTGCAATTGCGCATGACAGCGAACTCTTTGTTGCTTGGGCACATGGCTCGGAAATCGAAAGAGGTTTTATTGACATTTCCAATCCAGACACGCAAGACCAGGGAAGCAATTATGCTTCTTACGGAACCGCAAATGATGCTGTGGGAATTGCAGACGGAGCCGTTGTAAGTTTAGGCGACCGCGGAATGGCAATCCTTACTTTTGAAAAACCAATCGGAAACGGTGCCGGTTTTGATTTTGCGGTATTTGAAAATAGTTTCAGTGATACTTTTTTAGAACTGGCTTTTGTAGAAGTAAGTTCCGATGGTGTGAATTATTTCAGATTTCCGGCACACAGCGAAACCCAAACCGATACACAAGTTGGCGGATTTGGAGCAGTTGACCCAACTTATATCAACAATTTAGCTGGAAAATACAGAGCCATGTTCGGAACACCTTTCGATTTGGATGATGTGGAAGACAATGCTTTGCTCGACAAAAACAATATCACTCATGTGAAATTGATAGATGTTGTGGGAAGCATCGCACCTGAATTTGCAAGTTATGATTCACTTGGAAATGCAGTCAATGATCCGTTTCCGACGCCGTTTTGGTCGAGTGGATTTGACTTGGATGCGGTTGGTGTCATCAATGAAGCAACGATGAATGTAGAAGATTTATCCGCTGAGAATTTGAAAATTTATCCAAATCCTGCCGATAATTTCTTTTATATCAACACAAATGAAAAAGTTCAGATTGAAATTTTCAATACAGCCGGACAAGTCGTTTTGCAAACCCAATCCCAAAACAACGATAAAATAAACGTTTCAGGATTGTCAAAAGGAATTTATTTCATAAAAATAAACGATAAAGGGAAAACAACCCTGCACAGGTTAATCAAGCAATAATTCATGCATAACAACAGAAAGCCCCGAAATAATTTTGGGGCCTTTTTCGTTCTTTGTTGTATCTTGTTCCGACTAAAAAACATATTAAACAATAAACAGATGAAAAAATTCTTAATCCTATTCGCGGGAATTTCTTTGCTTTCCACCCAAAGCTGTAAAAATGCTCCTGAAGGCTCTCCTGCAGAAGAGCAATCCATCGAAACGGTTAGTTCTGCCACAGGTGATAAGGTCCTGATCCGTTTGAAACCAAAGGTTGGCGATACCCAAAAAACGGTGATGACGATGGATATGAGTTCCTCCGGAACACAAGCGATGTCTATGAAGATGAATGCCAATATGGATGTAAAAGTGACCGGAAAAGAAGAAGCGGTATATAACTATGAATTAAAATACAATTCCCTAAAAATGGATATGAATGCCGGTGGAATGGAAATTTCGTATGATTCTCAAGCAAAAGAACAAACGGGAATGGGGGCGATGATGCACGAACAAATGAAGCCGTTTTTTGACAATCCGATGTCTATGAAGATGGACGAACGTGGAAAAGTATCCGAGTTCAAACTCCCAGGCAATATGTCCGCTCAGCAAATGGGTGATATGGGATCCATGTCCATTCCCCTTCCGGAAGGACCCGTTGGTGAAGGCGATACCTGGACAGCAGATCGTACGATGGACGGAACCGGAAAAATGAACATGAATATGAAAGTGGAAAAAATTACCGTGGATGATGTGATCATCGGGACGACGGGGGATTTGACGGACGAAGCCGGAACAAAAATCGGAAGTTTCAATGGAAATTATAAATTGGATCGAAACAGTGGTTTGACCAAAGACGGAACCATGAACATGGAGCTGACTGCAGATGGACAACCGATGAAAATGAAAGTGAATTTTAAATCGCTTTAATTTCCAAATTCAAATAATTTAGAACCTGTTGGATGTAAAAGTCTGACAGGTTTTTTTATGATTAAGCTGCTTTTTTATGCAAATACCGTGTCAGTTTGATGGACAAATCAAGCAGAACGATTTTCGCATTGGCGTTTCGTTCGATATGATAAGAAGATTCGTTTATCTCATCGAGTATTTCCGAAATATTGGCTCCGTGTATGTATGGCGCAAATTTCTCCCAATTAAATCCATCCACTCCTAAACTCAAATAAACCAATTCTTCTGCCTGATAATTTTTTAATAATGCCTGACGGAAAATTTCGGAACAATAACTTAAAAATTGTTTCTGCTTTTCCCTCGGCCATCCGCTTATTTCATTCGCCCATTT
>CALLXZ010000116.1 GCA_937875605.1 uncultured Moheibacter sp. | reverse complement strand
AATCAGGCTTTGGATTTAGCGAAATTATCCCAGAATTTATTGAAAGGAAAAGAATTGACCGACTTCATCAAACGTAGTTTTGAGAGTTTGAAATAATTGTACGCAGAGCATTTTAGAATTTCAATTCTGTGTCAAATTGTCAAATGCAGGAAAAATTTTGCAACCCAATTGCAAGTTCTCCCTTCTAACTTTGTATAAAAGTTTTAGACATGCCAAGCAATTGTTGTTCAACCGAAGAATCAAATCATAAACATTTACATAATGGAGAAAATCACGATGGTCATGACCACGATCATGGTGATTCTTCTTCCTTTAAAACATACATTCCGGCAATCATCAGCCTTACAATGTTGATTTTAGGAATTGCGATGGATTATTTCGACCAATCTGAATTTTTCCAAAGTGAAATAGTTCGGATTATTTGGTATGGGATTGCTTATTTGCCGGTTGGATTTCCGGTGATGAAAGAGGCGTTCGGAATCGCCTTGAAATTGGATTTTTTCAATGAATTTTCGCTCATGTCAATTGCGACAATTGGTGCATTTATTTTAGGCGAATATCCCGAAGGCGTTGCCGTGATGCTTTTTTATGCCGTGGGTGAATTATTCCAAAGTTCCGCTGTCAATCGAGCAAAAAATAACATCAAAGCTTTGCTCGATGTTCGACCAAACGAAGCCAATGTTTTCCGAAATAATCAATGGCAAACCGTCAATCCCGAATCGGTAGAAATCGGAGAAACTATTCAAATCAAAGTAGGGGAGAAAGTGCCCTTAGATGGAATTATGTTGTCAGAATTGTCTAGTTTCAACACCGCTGCTCTGACCGGGGAAAGCAAACCTAATTCCATCAAAAAAGACGAAACAGTTTTGGCAGGAATGCTCAATCTGGAAAAAGTAATCGAAATCCAAACCACCAAAAAATTCGAAGACAGTTCACTCGCTAAAATTCTTCAAATGGTTCAGGAAGCGAGTTCCCGAAAAGCAAAAACAGAACTTTTTATCCGGAAATTTGCTAAAATTTATACACCGATTGTTTTCTTTTTAGCGGTAGCTTTAACATTTATTCCTTATTTTTTTGTGGCGAATTATGAATTCCAAACTTGGTTTTATAGGGCCTTGGTTTTCTTGGTGATTTCGTGTCCGTGCGCTTTGGTGATTTCGATTCCGTTGGGGTATTTTGGTGGAATTGGAGCAGCTTCGCAAAACGGAATTTTATTCAAAGGTTCCAATTATTTGGATTTGATGGCAAAAGTAAATACAGTTGTCATGGACAAAACAGGGACACTGACCGAAGGTGTTTTCAAAGTACAGCAAATTAATTCTGAATTAGAAAGAAATGAATTACTGAATTATCTTTCTGCTATCGAATCCAATTCTACACATCCAATTGCCAAAGCAATTGTGGAATTTCATCCGTCAGAATTGAAAGCAGAAAGTGTCGAAGAAATTTCAGGTCATGGATTGAAAGGAATTGTAAATAATAAAGAAATTCTTGCAGGAAATGGAAAATTACTTCAAAAATTCAATATTTCTTACGATGCGAAAATTGATGAAATCGTAGAAAGTATCGTTTTGTTGGCGATTGATAGGAAATATGCAGGTTATGTGACCATCGCAGATGAAATCAAACAAGATGCAAAACAAGCCATTTCAGAAATGAAACAAAACGGAGTTTCTCAAACGGTTATGCTCAGCGGAGACAAAGATACCATCGTTCAAAAAGTTGCTAAAGAATTGAAAATAGATACAGCATTCGGAAATTTACTTCCTGAAAATAAAGTTGAAAAAGTTCAGGAATTAAAACAAAATCCGAAAAATGTAATCGCTTTTGTTGGCGATGGAATCAACGATGCGCCCGTTCTTGCATTGAGCGATGTGGGAATTGCAATGGGCGGAATGGGAAGTGATGCCGCCATCGAAACCGCAGATGTAGTGATCCAGACCGATCAACCAAGCAAGATTTCAACTGCTATCAAAATCGGTCGAAAAACCAAACAAATCGTGATTCAAAATATCGCATTGGCATTTGGTGTGAAAATCATCGTTTTGATTCTCGGCGCGGGCGGATTGGCCACCATGTGGGAAGCCGTTTTTGCAGATGTCGGTGTGGCTTTTCTTGCGATTTTAAATGCAATTAGAATTCAAAATTTGAAGTTTTAACTTATTTTTACGGCTAAAATTTTGCCATGAAAAAACTTTTTATCCTTTTTACGATTTTCTTTACAGTAACGAATGTTTATTCTCAAGAATTCATTGAAAAATTAGCGCAGGAAACTTGTGTTTGTTTAGAAGGGAAATCTACGGAAGGCATGACGCAGAGCCAAAAGGAAATGCAAATGGGAGTTTGTATGTTTCAAGGAATTGGAAAATATAAACAAGAATTTGATGCTTATAAAAAGAATCAGAATTTAGCTGAGATCGATTTAGAAAGTTTTGGAGAAGAAGTAGGAATAGAAATGGCGGTAATTTGTCCCGATTTCATTCTTAATTATGTGGATCCGGCTTATTTTTCAGAAGAAGTCCCTGACTATTCTTTGGAAGTGGAATTGGGGAAAATAAAATCAATTGAAAAGAAACAATTTAATGCCGTGAACCTTGAAATCGGGGATGGTTCAGTTCTTAAATTCTTATGGCTTTGGGACTTTGAAGGTTCAGAAATTCTGATCAAGGAACAATTTAAAAACAAATGGATCAACGTATTTTATTCAAATTTAATGCTTTATGATCCTGAAAAGAAAACCTATATCAACTATAAAGTGGTTGAAGGAATTACATTTGGTGAATAGAAAAATCGGATAACTTGTTTTTTAAAATCAAATAAATCCGTTCTCAAAAGCGGCGCGAACGACACCTGCGCTGTTTTTAACCCCTAATTTTTGAAATAAATTATTTTTGTGGGATTCTACCGTTTTTACGCTTATAAATAGTTTTTCAGCGATTTCGTCTGTGGTAAATTCCTGACTGATTAACTGAACGATTTCTCTTTCCCGGCTCGTAAGTTTCGGAATAAATTGATTCGTTGTTTGTTGACCAAATGAGTCATTAAGCAGAAAATCCTTGATATTTTCCGGCAAATAACGTTGTCCCGAATGAATCGTTTGTATTGCTTTTGACAGCTCATTTTTATCTGTATTTTTTAGCAGATAGCCCATCGCACCGTTTCTGATCATTTGTTTGATAAAGGTACTTTCCTCAAAATTTGTCAATGCAATTACTTTTAAATAAGGAAATTTTTCAATCATTTTTTTACACGCATCAATTCCGTTTCCGTCGGGCAGATTGATGTCCAATAGCAAAACTTCGGTTTCGGCATTCAGGTTTTCATATAAATCTTTCAGCGTGCTGAATGTTTGCGTAAACTGTATTTGTTTATCGGATTTCAATAAGTTTTTGATTCCCTCCAAGACAATCAGATGATCGTCTGTGATTGCTACTTTAATCATTTTTCAGTTTGTTTAAATCAATTAAAATATGGACAAATGTTCCCTTTTCCGAACTTTTCAAATCCAATTCACCATGTAAAAGTCTCACTCTGGAACGTATGTTTCTCAAGCCAATTCCTTCGTATGAGATTTGAGGGTCAAATCCCTTTCCGTTATCTTCCACCGATACCGATATTTCACCTTCATGAAAGTTAAACTGAACTAAGGCTTGTGTTGCATCCATAAAGTGGCGGATAGAAAAATTAAACAAATAAATAATCGGATTGCTTTCATGAT
>CALLXZ010000115.1 GCA_937875605.1 uncultured Moheibacter sp. | reverse complement strand
TCATGTTTCTATAAATACAGGAAAAATCCCCTATAAAAAACAGGGTTTTTCCTGTAGGAAATTTAAAAAACCCTTCCCAATTTTAAGTCACTAAACCAACAACACCCATGAATATCACAATTTCCACCCCTGACATGGAATTCCATTTTACCCTATACCCGAAAGAAACATATTTTAACCGAATAGCAGGAGTCTATGCTTTTTTCATAATCCCGGATTATTTTTTAAAAGAAGTAAACTCCTCTACGACACATTTAACGGTAGCCGAAATAAAATGGAGCACCTTACTTTACATTGGGATCACAAACAACTTTCAGGCGCGGCTGAAAAATCATCACAAAATATCCCCTGCCATCCTTTTGGGTATGACACATATAGGAGTGGTGAAAATAAGCTCAGGTCGAAAAAGAAAAACCATAGAGAAACAACTGTTGAAAGGATACAATCCTCCTCTGAATCAAACATGGATGGAGCAATAGGAAAGCGACAGCTCAGCTTAAATAACCAACCTCTAATCCCAATCCTCTAAAACCAAATCATAAAACAGAAAACCCCCTACCAAAAGTCTAACCTTAAAACAAAAATTATGACAACAACAAATCAACGATCAACAAGCGAAGTAGGACATGCAAAAAACGTAGCCAACTTTCAAACGCTCATCGAATTCTGCAACACTTTTAACGGATACAACCCCGTTAATGAACTTTTAACGCTAACAAAACTGGAAGAAAAACATACCGAATCAAACGACATCCTCCAAAAAGTACACGCCGCAAAGGCAGAGCACATCATCGCCATAA
The DNA here is from genome assembly GCA_937875605.1 of uncultured Moheibacter sp. Taxonomy (GTDB): domain Bacteria; phylum Bacteroidota; class Bacteroidia; order Flavobacteriales; family Weeksellaceae; genus Moheibacter. The sequence continues at coordinate 3,494 of CALLXZ010000115.1, read as the reverse complement.
ACCAGCGCCAAGAAACCTTTCAGACGCTCAGTTCATTATCTACAAAAATCATAAACGCACTTTCCTCCATCACAAATGACTCCCGAATCATAGCAGATGCTCGTACCATAGTGCGTAAAATCCAAGGATCCCCTTCAAAACCTCAAACAGACCCAAGCCAAGAAGGTCAGGAAACACAGCGCCCTACATCCAACTCCCAACGATCCTTTGACAAACGCACGGACCACTTTTCAGCACTTGTTATATTACTCAAAGCATTGCCCGATTACGCACCAAACGAACCAGAACTCTCCATATCCTCACTTGACGATTATCTGAAAGAACTTCAACGCCATAACAAAAACGTCTTGATGAAATACACACCCTATTCATCCTACTTACTCGCTCGAAACAAAATCCTCTACGACCCTTTAGATGGACTCACCACCATCGCCAAACTCGTAAAACAATACGTGAAAAGTCTCTATGGCGCTAAAAGCCCCCAATACGACCAAATAGACGCGATTGAATTCAAAAAATACTCCTAAGCATACTAAAAGCTTTCCCTTTACGGGAAAGCTTTTTCTTTTACAGCAACAAAATAACCAACAAAACCCATCGCACATCCATAAACCTTTATTGCATGAAAGATGGCGCTCCGCTCACAAAACATAGAACCGCACACTTTTTGAATATCGACAAACACACAACAGATATCAATGAACACACAAGTAATATCCATGCACACATTTGCTTTATCGTTGCGCTCATAAGAAATATCGACGAACACACAAGCAATGTCGATGAACACAATCCTTATGGCATCGCTTGCAGAACCCTTAGCGATGCACACAGAACCCGTGGATTTCTATTTACATATTTATAATCCTTGCCTATTAGATATCGGGATTTATTTGTAAAAGTTTTAAAGTATATAAAACCATCCAAAGACTTAATTAAATCCTAATCTAAAGAAAAACTTTTTCCAATTCAAAAAGAAAACGGATTTTTGCCAAACCAAAGTTCAGAAGATTGTATAAAAAACTTTTAAGCGAAACGGTTATATACGGTATCGGGTCGATCTTGCCAAGATTGATCAACTTCATTTTGGTTCCTTTATACATTAATCAAATTGACCCTGCGGAATTTTCTCAATTCGCCCAACTTTATTCGCTGGTTGCTTTTGTAAATATCGTTTTGACATGTGGATTTGAAACGGCCTATTTTCGATTTTCAGCAGACCAAAATCTTTCTGGAAAAGTTTTTCATACATCCTTTTGGTTTGTAGCGGTCAATGCATTGACTTTTTTAATTGGGATGTATATTTTCAATATTCCTTTGGCAAAATTATTTAACTATGTAGATCATCCGGAATATTTGATTTGGTTTGCTTGGATCGCACTTTTTGATGCGATTTGTATGGTGCCGTTTGCATATCTCAGGTTTACAAACAGACCCATTAAATATTCTGCTGTTCGTATAATTCAGAGTATTTTTCACACCGTTTTGGTATTGATTTTCTTTTTTTGGATTCCTGCTGGATTTTTAGAGAAAATAGGTTTGACAGAAAAAGTAGCCTACCCATTTTTTGCTAACGTTCTAGCGAGTTTTTTCGGTGTATTATTATTAATTCCAATTCTCAAACAAGTCCGTTTTTATTTTAATTGGGAATTATTTCGGAAGATGTTTCACTATGGGTATCCGGTGATGTTTGCCGGTTTGGCTTTTGCAATCAATGAAAATCTGGATAATTTGCTTTTGCGTGAAATGATTGATGAAGCCGAAGCAGGTGCTTATGCCGGATGTTATAAAATTGCAACCCTTATGATTTTGATGGTAACGGCTTACCGTATGGGTGTAGAGCCGTTCTTCTTTAAAAAAGCGAATGACATTGATGCGAAAAAAACCTATGCAGACGTTATGCTTTATTTCGTGATTTTCTGTGGATTTTCGGTCGTCGTATTATTGGGTAATTTGTCATGGATCAAACGATTAATTGTGACAGATCAAGATTATTGGGTAGCTATCCAAATCGTCCCGATCATTGTCATTGCTAATTTCTTTTTTGGAATTTATTATAATTTATCCACTTGGTACAAAGTAACTGATAAAACCTATGTGGGAACCATCGTTTCCTGGGTAGGCGCGGGCTTGACCATTTTGTTAAATTTAGTTTTGATTCCCCTTATCGGCTTTATGGCGTCGGCTTGGGCAACGCTGATTGCGTATGGAACCATGATGGTGATTTCGTATTTCTGGGGACAAAAAACCTATAAAATACCTTATAAATCCCGCAAAATATTGTTTTACATGGTTTTAAGTGTAGGGTTGGGACTGGTAGCTTACACGGTTTTGGATAATAATTTTTGGGTAGGGAATTTGTGCGTAATGATTTATCTTGCGCTCGCAATTTTTATCGAAAAATCGAGTTTAAAATTAGAAGCAAAGAAAGTAGAATAGAAAACAGATTGACTTGAAAATTAAAATTATAAATACCTCCAAACATCCTTTACCGGAATATAAAACCGAACTTTCTGCCGGGATGGATTTAAGTGCAAATTTAGAAGAACCAATTGTCTTAAAACCAATGGAACGAAAACTTATCCCAACCGGAATTTTTTTAGAACTTCCAGCCGGATATGAAGCGCAAGTACGTTCCCGAAGCGGAATGGCTTTGAAACACGGATTGATGGTTTTGAATTCGCCCGGAACGGTGGATGCAGATTATCGCGGTGAAATCGGAGTGATTTTGGCGAATTTGTCTTCAGATGAATTTGCCATTCAGGACGGTGAACGAATTGCTCAATTGGTCATTGCCAAACACGAAACAGCTGAATGGCTCGAAGTCGAAACGCTGGAAGAAAGCGTGAGAGGCGCGGGCGGATTTGGAAGTACAGGAAAGAATTAATCAACTAAACATAATTTAAAAAGAAAAAACAAATGAAAATCATTATACCCATGGCCGGAAGAGGTTCCCGACTTAGACCTCACACTTTAACAATCCCAAAACCGCTCATTCCAATTGGAGGAAAACCGATTGTGCAAAGATTAGCGGAAGACATCACAAAACTTTCTGATCAGAAAATAGATGAAATTGCTTTTATTATCGGTGATTTCGGAGCGGAAGTAGAAGAGCAGCTTTTAGGAATTGCTGAGAAATTAGGAGCAAAAGGAACAATTTACCATCAGGACGAACCGCTGGGAACAGCTCATGCGATCTGGATGGCAAAAGATTCTTTATCTGGCCCGGTTGTAGTGGCATTTGCTGATACTTTATTCCGTGCTAATTTTCATTTGGATACCAATTCAGATGGAGTCGTTTGGGTAAAAAAAGTGGAAGATCCGAGCGCATTTGGAGTGGTGAAGTTGGATGCGTATGGTGTGATTGAAGATTTCGTGGAAAAACCGAAGGAATTTGTATCGGACCTGGCGATCATCGGGATTTATTTCTTCAAAGACGGTGAATATTTGCGAAGTGAAATCCAACATATCATGGAAAATGACATTCGCGGAAA
>CALLXZ010000114.1 GCA_937875605.1 uncultured Moheibacter sp. | reverse complement strand
CAAATAATAAAAGCGTACGAAGCGTTGAAAAATAGGGATATTTCTCAATTTCGTCTTGCAACAAAGCTACATCTGAAATCTGTACTTCAAAAGGATTATTTATAAGATGTTGAATTCGTGTATTCATTCAGTTCGTCTTGCGAAATTAGTTAAAACTATAATTATCTTCAAATTTTCAAATCAACTCATTTTCAAATTGAATTACCAATCCATCGCAATGGCATTAAAAATTTGGGTGGTTAATTGTTCCAAAATGCTTTCGAGTAATTCATCTTCCGCTTGCTGCACGGTTTGGTTGGCTTCAAAATCCTCGTAAGCTGAAAACGAACGGTCAAAACTTTTGCTTTCATCTTGATTATTTTGATAGCGAACTCTTACTGTCATCGTCAAACGGTTTTTTCCGGCTATTTCATTAGCTTGAATGGCAACCGAACTTTGTTGGTATCCGGTAATTTCTCCGTCAATTAGCAAATCTGCGTTTTCATCGGAAGTAAGTGCAAGTTTCGTTCTATTATTGAAAATATCTTGTAACTCGTTGGTAAATTGTTGACTCAGATTGGGATTTTGATAAGGTGCATAATTTGGAAAAGTTGAAATACGGATGGTTTGCCATTCCGGTAAAATTGAAGAACCTGAAAGGGTATAACAACTACTCAGAAGAAAAAATCCCAAAGTGAGGATTAGAAATTTTAAATGTTGAATTTTAATTGCTTGTTCGCCGTGCTGAATTGAATTTATTTTTTTCATTTTCAAATCTTCAAATTAATGAATTATCAAATTGATTTATTCCAAATCGTATTGTTTAATTTTCCGATAAAGTGTCCGCTCGGAAATTCCCAATTCATCGGCAGCCGAACGTCTTTTTCCTTTGTATTTGTCTAATGCTTTTTTGATCATTTCACGTTCGTTATCCTGAAGCGAAAGGGATTCGTCCTGCTCTTTTACTTCTTCATATTCATGATCATAAAAGTCATAATCTTGTACAATGGAAGTAGGCGTTTCTTCTTTCGGGATGATTTTCAGCGGAGAAAAATCGGGTTCAGGATTATTGTTTTCACGAATTACCCTTTTCAAAACATCCATATTATTACTGGAAATATTTTCTTTGTTATGAATTAAATCGAGAGTCAAAGAACGTAAATCGTTCAAATCCTGTTTCATTTCCAATAGAAATTTGAATAAAATTTCACGTTCCAAATGATCTGCATTTCCATTTGATTTCTCCGAATTAACTAAAACCGGAACCGAATTCTGATAGGGTAGATAGGATTGTATTTTTTCCAGTGAAATGTTTCTTTCTTTTTCAACCACCGAAACTTCTTCAGCAAAATTCCTCAATTGACGGATGTTTCCGGGCCAAGGAAAATTAATGATATAATGAGCAGCTTCGGGCGTTAAGTCCAATGGAGGCATCCGGTATTTCGCCGCAAAATCGGCAGCGAATTTGCGAAAGAGTAAAGGGATATCATTTTTGCGTTCACGTAAAGCCGGAACATCAATCTGAACAGTATTTAACCTGTAATATAAATCTTCTCTAAATTTTCCTTTTTCGATGGCTTTCATCATGTTTACATTCGTAGCAGCGACTACGCGCACATCGGTTTTTTGGATTTCGGAAGATCCAACTTTCATGAACTCACCACTTTCCAAAACACGAAGTAAGCGAACCTGAGTCGGAAGTGGTAATTCACCAACTTCATCCAAAAAAATAGTTCCTTTATCCGCTACTTCAAAATAGCCTTTTCGGGTGGCAGTTGCGCCTGTAAATGCACCTTTTTCGTGTCCGAAAAGTTCGGAATCTATGGTTCCTTCGGGGATGGCGCCACAGTTTACGGCGATGTAATTGTTATGTTTTCTGGCTGATTGTGAATGAATTATTTTCGGGATAAATTCTTTTCCGACACCACTTTCTCCGCTTACCAAAACAGAAATATCTGTCGGTGCAACCTGAATTGCTTTTTCCAAAGCGCGGTTGAGTCCGGCATCATTTCCGATGATTGAAAATCTTTGTTTTATGGTTGTTAGATTGTCCATTCTAATTTTTGTAAAATTTAATTTGTTAGGTTTAATGTTTAGGATTTATAATTGAATAATGAACGGAATCTGAAAACTCGCCATTGTGAAAACAATCTTCTCTGAAATGCGCTTCTTTAGTGAAATTGGCTCTTTTCAAAACGTTTTCTGAAGCGGTGTTTCGAGCGTCTATGATTGCCGTTAGCGTATGAAAATTACATCTTTCAAAACCAAACTCAATTACTTTTTCGATAGATTCTCTGATGATTCCTTTTCCATGAAATTTCGGATTTAAAATGTATCCGACTTCGGCGCGGAAATCAGTTTTATTAATTCTATAAAGTCCAATGATTCCAATCAATGTATCGTTGCCTTTTTGGGTTATTGCCCAATTGATCCCTTCTTCATTTTCTTTAGCTTTTCTCAAAACTTCTATGTGGTCTAACGCATCTTGTTTTGCTTTCGCAGGCTCACGTGGAATATATTTCATGACTTCTAAGTCAGAGCGTAAAAAGAATATTTCATCCACATCTTTTTCTTCTACTTCTCTCAAAATTAAATTTTCAGAAGTGAGAATCGGGAATTTTGAAAAGTCTGTATTTAATTCCATAAATCAAATTGCTATTTCACCTAAAAGAGTAGCAGAAGTACAATCATTTGCTTTTACCATCACGAAATCGCCAACTTTGGTTCCTTCAGTTTTAGGAAAAACCATCACGGCATTTTGTGAAATTCTTCCATACCAGAAATTTTCATCGCGTTTGCTGTTTCCTTCGATCAAAACTTCATGTACTTTTCCAACGTAATTCTGCATTCTTTCGGCAGCGTGTTTTTGTTGTAAATTGATGATTTCAGTCAATCTTCTTTTCTTGATTTCTTCCGGAACATCATCCTCCATTTTTTTGTGGGCTGGTGTTCCCGGACGGTCTGAATAAGCAAACATAAATCCGAAATCATATTTTACATATTCCATCAACGAAAGCGTATCCTGATGTTCTTCTTCCGTTTCACCGCAGAATCCAGCAATCATATCGTGAGAAAGTGCACAGTCAGGAATGATTTCATAAACTTTATCAATTAATGCTAAATATTCTTCACGCGTATGCTGACGGTTCATTCTATCCAAAACAGTAGTGCTTCCTGACTGAACCGGTAAATGGATATATTTACAAATGTTGTTGTATTTCCCCATCGCACGCAAAACTTTTTCATCCATGTCTTGCGGATTGGAAGTGGAGAAACGGATTCTCATTCCCGGAACGGCTTCTGCAACCATTGAAAGCAGTTGAGCAAAATCAACTGCAGTTGCCTGCTGCATTTCAGTTGCTTTTTTGAAATCTTTTTTCATTCCGCCGCCATACCATAAAAATGAATCGACGTTTTGTCCCAAAAGCGTAATTTCTTTATAACCTTTTTGTTCTAAATCTTTACATTCTTCCAAAATTGAATGCGGATCACGGCTTCTTTCGCGCCCACGCGTAAATGGAACCACACAGAAAGTACACATATTGTCACATCCACGTGTGATAGTAACAAATGCTGTAACGCCATTTCCGCCCAAACGAACCGGGCTCAAATCCGCATAAGTTTCATCTTTGGAGAGAATTACGTTGATGGCATTTCTACCGCCTTCCACATCTTCCAATAAATTGGGCAAATCACGATAAGCATCGGGTCCGACAACCAAATCGACGATTTTTTCTTCTTCGAGAAATTTAGATTTCAGGCGTTCTGCCATACAACCCAAAACACCGACTTTCATTGAAGGATTTGTTTTCTTTAACGAATTAAATTCAGTCAGTCTTTTACGAACAGTTTGTTCTGCTTTTTCGCGAATGGAACAAGTGTTGACCAAAATCAAATCGGCTTCTTCCATTTTGGTTGTTGTATTGTATCCGTTTTCGGACAAGATCGAAGCAACAATTTCCGAATCGGAAAAATTCATTTGACAACCATAGCTTTCCAAAAATAATTTCTTGGAATTTCTTTTTTTGCCATTTAAAAACAAGGACTCTCCTTGTTTTGCTTCGTTTATTTCTTTTGTTTCAGTGTGCATTTCTTTTCAATCGTTTGAGGTTTAAGGTTTCTGGTTTAATGTTAAAATCATGATTTTGTTCAACTTAGAACATTAAACTTAGACTTTAAACAAAAAATTAAAGCCAACAAATTTACAAAAAATACTGACAATATGGCAGATTTTTAAAGCTTTGCAAATTTTTAACTTTTCCCTATTTTTGAACCAGAAAAATTAGGCATGAATTCAGAAATAGAAAAAATACAGAATAAAACGTATTCAATCAGTTACGGAAAGGTTTTCAATGAATCTTGGAATTTGTTTACAAAACTAATTGGAGTAGGAGCTTTGGCGGTGATGATTTTTAGCCTTTCTTCTTTTTTAGTTAATTTTTTATTAGAAAGAATCACGGGTTTTAATAACGTGACCAATGAATTTATGATGGACATTCAGGGAATTCAAGATCCCAACGTTTTGCTTTATGAACTTCAGGATTTTTACATGGCGAATTTGAATTCAATTCTTGTAACCCGTTTGGGTACTGAATTCATCATGTTACTTGCTTTTCCTTTAGCAGGTGGATTTATGTTGGTTTGTCGAGAGATGGATAAAAACGGCGCATTTAATATGGGGACTTTGTTTGAAGGATTTAAACCGCAGTATTGGGGACGCTTAATGGTCTTAGCGATTATTTATTTTTTCGTTTCGAAAATCGCAACAGCCTTTTTCATTTTACCGGGAATTTATATTTGGGTGGCGGCTGTAATTGCTTGTCCGATGGTGATGTTTACCAATGCAAATGGAATTCAGGCATTTTCAACCAGTATAAAATTGATTAATAAAAATTGGTTTACTGTCTTTCAAATTCTTTTTGTGGCTTCTTTAATTGGTGTTGCCGGTTATTTATTGTGTTTTGTAGGAAGAGTTGTAAGCTATCCTTTGGTGCTGGTAACCGTTTATATGCTTTACAAACATATCGTCGGATTTGAAGATGATGCCATCGAAGAAATAGGACACTCGTAAACAGTTTTGGTGGCTTCAAAAATTTGTTTCTATTTTTGCAAAAAATTAACAAATGCCCAAGAACTTAGTAATTGTCGAATCACCTGCAAAAGCCAAAACCATTCAGAAGTACTTAGGAGACGATTTTATGGTCGAATCCAGCTTTGGTCACATCGTGGATTTGCCTAAAAAAGGAATGGGAATTGAAATTGATAATCATTTCAAACCGGTATATGAAGTTTCTGCCGATAAAAAAGAAGTGGTTAAAAAACTCAAAGATTTATCAAAAAAAGCAGAAACGGTTTGGCTGGCTTCCGATGAGGATCGTGAGGGTGAGGCGATTTCGTGGCATCTTTATAATGTACTTGAATTACAAAAGAAAAATACGCACAGAATTGTCTTTAATGAAATTACGAAGAAAGCGATTCAAAATGCAGTAGAAAATCCACGAAAAATAGATGTGAATCTGGTGGATGCACAACAAGCCAGAAGAGTTTTAGACCGATTGGTGGGATTTGAAGTTTCTCCGATTCTATGGAAAAAAATCAAACCGGGACTTTCTGCGGGACGTGTTCAATCCGTTGCTGTTCGGTTAATTGTAGAAAGAGAAAAAGAAATCCAGAATTTTAAACCGGTTTCGTCTTTTCGTTTTACGGCTCAATTTGGTACAAAAGAAAATAAAACTTTTAAAGCGGTACTGACCAAAGAATTCAGCAATTACGAAGAAGCAAAATCTTTTATCGAATCTTGTCAGGGCGCAGAATTCAAAGTAAAAGATTTACAGAAAAAACCGGCAAAGAGATCGGCTTCGGCGCCTTTTACTACTTCGACTTTGCAACAGGAAGCTTCGCTAAAATTAGGATTTGCGGTTTCCAGAACGATGCGTGTGGCGCAACAATTATATGAATCGGGATTGATTACGTATATGCGAACCGATAGTGTGAATCTTTCACAGGATGCGATTGCGGCAGCTGAAAAAACGATTCAAAAAGAATTTGGAACTAAATACAGTTCGCCGAGAAATTATACCAATAAAAATAAATCCGCTCAAGAAGCACACGAAGCCATTCGTCCAACAAGTTTCGATGTGAAATCGGCTGGTGGCGATGATAGCCAAAAAAGATTGTATGATTTGATCTGGAAAAGAGCGATTGCCAGTCAGATGGCAAATGCGGATTTGGAGCGAACGATCATTGATATTGATAATTCAACTAATTCCGAGATTTTTCAAGCAAAAGGAGAAATCATTGTTTTTGACGGATTTCTAAAAGTGTATCAGGATTCCGTTTCAGATGAAGAAGCCGATGATGACGCTTCGACAAGCTCAGCGCCATTGTTACCGGATGTTTCAAAAGGAGAAAAATTAAATCCAGAAGAAATTTTCGGAACGCAGAAATTCACCAAAGCACCTCCGCGCTATACGGAAGCTTCCTTGGTTAAAAAGTTAGAAGAATTAGGAATCGGGCGACCTTCTACGTATGCGCCTACGATTTCCACAATTCAAAACCGTGAATATGTGGTGGTTGGGAATTTGGAAGGCGATGTTCGCAAGCTGTTGACGCTTAAATTAAAAGATGATAAAATTTCGGAGGGAACCGAAACAGAAAATTTTGGTGCGGATAGACGAAAGCTGATTCCAACGGATATAGGAATCGTCGTAAACGATTTTTTGGTGGATTATTTCCAAAATATTTTGGATTATGATTTTACCGCAAAAGTGGAAGAAAGCTTTGATGCGATTGCCGAGGGAAAAGAAAAATGGTCAGAAATGATCGGTGGATTTTATGGGAAGTTTCATTCGAATGTAGAAAAAGTACAAGAAACTGCAGAAAGAGCTACGGGAGAAAGAGAGTTGGGCGTCGATCCAAAATCAGGTAAAAAAGTAATTGCACGAATTGGTCGTTTTGGTCCGATGATCCAAATTGGCGAAGCGGAAGAAGAGGAAAAACCAAGATTTGCGAGTTTGCTGAATACGCAATCCATTCATAACATTACCTTGGAGGAAGCCATGCAGTTGTTTGAGCTTCCAAGAAATTTAGGCGAATATAAAGGCGAAGTAATTGAAGCAAACGTAGGACGATTTGGGCCGTATGTGAAATACAAAGAAACTTTTATTTCCATTCCCAAAGGGGAAGATTTGATGGAACTGACGATGGAAAGAGCGATAGAATTAGTGGATGAGAAATTAAAAGCTGACGCACCGATTGCCACGTTCCAAGGAAAAGAAGTCACGAAAGGAAAGGGGCGTTTCGGACCTTTTATCAAATGGGATAATCTATTTATTAATGTGAACAAAAAATACGACTTTGATAATCTTTCCCAATCCGATGTCAATGAATTAATTGAAGACAAATTAAAAAAAGAA
>CALLXZ010000113.1 GCA_937875605.1 uncultured Moheibacter sp. | reverse complement strand
AAAAACAGGAATTTGCTGAATGGGAAGAAGTGTATGAAAATTCTTTTTATGGTACCCTAAAATCGGAAATTGAAAGGATTTGGGCAAAAGAAAAAGCCGTTATTTTTGATATTGATGTAGTCGGTGGAATTAATTTGAAAAAGATGTATCCGGAAAATTCGCTATCCATTTTCATCATGCCGCCTTCTGTAGAAGAATTAGAAAACCGCCTTCGCAGCCGAAATACGGAAACCGAGGAAAAGCTTCAGATGCGTGTCAAAAAAGCGGAGAAAGAGCTGCTTTTAGCACGGGAATTTGATAAAACGCTTATCAATGAAAATTTGGATTTGAGTAAACAGGAAATCGTATCTCTTATCAACCAATTTTTAAAATAAATCCCCGCAGCCAATTTTCAAACGACTACGGGGAAGAACCGCTACAGTTTACTAATTTTATCGTCGATTAGTTTTGCGTCTCGGGTATTTTTTTGGACGGCTATAGCGGCAAAAACGCTCAGTGCAAACGACATTCCGTAAAATCCTTTTTCGCTCAGAAACATTTCGGCGTTCCATAATCCGATGATTAACAATACAAGCGAAGCGATGGTCGCAAACCAACTCAATCCATAATACAATTCCGTCATGGGAAGTCCTTCGGATCTGTCGCGAACACTTTTCTGGACGGAGATTACGGAAAATAAGCCGAATAATAAAATGGTGAAATAATATCCTTTTTCGTTCAGTTCCATATCGGCATTCCAAAGTCCTACACAAAAACTGATGGTTCCAATAAACAACGCCATCCAGGACGCTCCTATAAATGCAGGTGTCGGTTTTAAAGGATTTCGTGTGTTTACTTCTCTTTTTGAATTTGTTTTTTCAATTTCAGTTGAGTTTTGTAGCTGTTCCATAATTTTATTTTTTAATTAATTACGGAACAAAATTCGTTTGTAAGATTCTGATAAAAAATTGAGAATTAAAAATAAACTGATGATATTTTAATTAATTTTATTATCATTATTCTAAAAATTAACTCATATGAATTCAATTTCAGAAATAGTTTCTATTATGGATAATTCTGATAGAAAGGAATTTATTCGTTATTTGAATCAAAAAAATAAACGTCAAAACGTTAAAAATATATCGTATTTTAAATTAATAGAAACTGACGATAAAATCAACATAAATACTATTTACAAAAATGCAAAAAACAAAGATGCTTATCATGCACTTCGCAAAAGATTGTATGATAATCTGATCGAATTCATGAGCAATCGAAGTTTTGAAAAAAACACAAATGAAATCAATGAAGCTTTGCGTTATTTGGTGTTGAGCCGATTTTTTTTGGAAAACGGACTTTACAAAACTGCTTTTAAAAATCTGGGTAAAGCGGAAGAAAAAGCCGTTCAATTGGATCAATTTAGTCTTCTGAATGAAATTTATCAAACACAAATCCAATATCTTCATTTGCAATCTCATTTCAAATTAGATGAACGGAGAGAAAAGTTGTCAT
>CALLXZ010000112.1 GCA_937875605.1 uncultured Moheibacter sp. | reverse complement strand
GTTTTTAATAAAAAAGGATAGGTTTCGCCTTTTTTCAAATTATATCGAAACGAATAAGAATCATCTGTATTTTTAACCAATGCAGCTTGACCAGATTCGATAAGCTGAGCATCAGCTTCCGAAGAATTGATTGTATCTCCTTTTTCATTAACGATTATATTTTCTCCATTTGCATCTGTTCCAACAACATTTTCTCCTTCCTTTTTACACGCTGTTAATCCTATAAAAATGGAAAGGATGATCAATGATTTTCTCATATTTTGAATTTATTATTATTAATAAATAGATGTTTAATTATGGAAAACGAATGAAAAATAATCATTGATTTCCTTAAGTTTTAAAATCTTCGGCAAGATAGTTATAAAATCATATTTGGAATAAAAGAGAAGCATAATTAGAATTGATTTTTCAAATAATTAGGTTAAAATTATATGCTAAATCGGATTTTCTTAAAGAGAATTTAAAGAAATTATTACTTTTGTTAATCTTGTTAACAAATTAGAAAACATAAACACATGAGTATATTTTCAAAAAAACCTATTTCCAGTTTAATAATAGAAGCCAATGATAGTGGCGAGCATACACTCAAAAAAACGCTGGGAACTTGGGGATTAATTTCGTTAGGAATTGGAGCGATCATCGGAGCCGGTTTGTTTTCGATAACGGGAATGGCAGCAGCTGACTATGCCGGACCTTCCATCGTGATATCCTTTATAGTTGCAGCTTTGGGTTGTGCGCTTGCCGGACTTTGTTATGCGGAATTTGCGTCAATGATTCCGGTGGCAGGAAGTGCTTATACCTATTCGTATGCGACTATGGGAGAATTTGTCGCCTGGATCATCGGTTGGGATTTGGTATTGGAATATGCAGTGGGAGCTGCGACTGTCGCTTCGAGTTGGTCAGGTTATCTGGATAAATTTCTCCAAACGGTTGGTATAAATTTCCCACCGGAATTACTGATGACGCCATTTGATACGATGACTCTTGCAAACGGTGATGTAGTAACAGGAATGATGAATTTACCGGCTGTATTTATTGTTACAGTGATGTCTTTGGTACTCATCAGAGGAACACAGGAATCGACGTTTGTTAATACCATTATTGTCATAATGAAAGTGGTGATTGTTTTAATTTTCATTGCAGTAGGTTTTCAATACATCCGTCCGGAAAATCATGTTCCTTTTATTCCTGAAAATACAGGCAAGTTTGGGGAATATGGATTCTCAGGAATTATAAGGGCGGCAGCCGTCGTCTTCTTTGCATACATCGGGTTTGATGCTGTAAGTACTGCTGCGCAGGAAACGAAAAACCCAAAAAAATCAATGCCGATGGGTATTTTAGGGTCCTTATTGATTTGTACTGTTTTGTATATTTTGTTTGCTTATGTTATGACAGGAGTTGCTAATTATAAAGCGTATGGAGCAGATCCAACCAATAAATTAGCGCCTGTGGCCATAGCGATCAGTAACATGGGTGATTTAGGACCTGACGGAGTAGTTCATGCTGCATATCCTTGGTTGAATACATCCATCGTTGTGGCTATTTTATTAGGATATGCTTCAGTGATTTTGGTTTTGTTGTTAGGTCAAAGCCGAGTCTTTTATTCGATGAGTAAGGACGGATTGGTTCCAAGAGTTTTTTCATCTATTCATCCTAAATTTCAAACCCCTCATAAATCAAACCTATTTTTCCTATTATTTGTCAGCATATTTGCTGCATTTGTTCCCGGACGAGTCGTGGGGGAAATGACGAGTATCGGTACTTTATTTGCTTTTATATTAGTATGCATAGGCGTTTTGGTATTACGTAAAACACAACCTGACGCACCAAGGGCTTTCCGTACACCATTGGTTCCTTTTGTTCCGATTTTAGGAATTTTAGTGTGTTTCTTTATGATGGCAT
>CALLXZ010000111.1 GCA_937875605.1 uncultured Moheibacter sp. | reverse complement strand
TTGCATTGGGCGGCGGATTGGAATTGGCAATGTCAGCACATTTCAGAATTGCTTCGGACAATGCGAAGTTGGGATTGCCGGAAGTAACATTAGGATTGATTCCGGGATATGGCGGAACGCAACGTTTACCAAAATTGGTTGGAAAAGGACGTGCTGCGCAAATGATTTTCACGGCTGAAATGATTTCGGCAGAAAGAGCCTATGAAATTGGATTGGTCAATGAAGTCGTTGCTCAAGCAGAATTATTGGACAGAGCAAAAGCAATCGCTTCAAAAATTACTAAAAATTCATCCGTTGCGATTGCAAAAGCCATTCAGGCAATCAATGCAAGTGATTCTGAAGAAGGTTTTGATATCGAAATCAAAAGTTTTGGAGAATTGTTTGACGAAGCGGATTTCAAAGAAGGAACGGCAGCATTTTTGGAAAAACGTAAGCCAAATTTTAAATAATAACAGAATGAATGAATTAGTGGATGATTGAATGATTTTTTAAGCTAAAACCAACCTAAATATGCCTAATAATGAAAAAATAGAGTTTGTCGAAATTATGAAAGAACGTTTTAAACAATATGTGATTCGTTCTACAAAATTATACCAAGCGATGCCTGTGAGTGGAGAAGCAAAGATATTTGGAAATCAATTTTTGCGTTCGGCTTCATCAGCGGGTGCAAATTATCGATCGGCTTGCAGAGCGCGTTCAGCAAAGGAATTTTTCTCTAAAATGAGTATTGTTGTAGAAGAATTGGATGAAAGTTGTTTTTGGATTGAAATTATTACTGAAACGGAAATTTTACCGGAAACCAAAACTCAAAATCTAATGAACGAAGCAAACGAGTTATTATCTATTTGTGCGAAAGCAAGAAAAAATACATTTAAGTAATTATTGAATTATTTTTTATTCTATCATCCATTCATTCAAAATTAAAAAAGATATGAGTTTAGAAAACAAAGTTGCCTACATCACAGGCGGAACAAAAGGAATCGGATTGGGAACGGCAAAAGTATTGTTAGATGCCGGAATGCGCGTTGCCATCAGCGGAAGAAATTTGGAAGATGCAAAAAGAGCTGCAGCTTCTTTGGGAAATGAATCGAAAATAATCGGAATTCAGTCAGATGTGACGAATTTCGAAGATGAACAGAAAGCGATTGAGAAAGTGGTAGAACATTTCGGGCAAGTAGATGTCGTAGTTGCAAATGCAGGATTGGGTGTTTTCGCACCTGTGGACGAATTGTCGATAGAGAATTGGCATCAGATGATCAATACGAATTTGAACGGAGTCTTTCATACTTTGAAAGCTTCAGTGGAGGAATTGAAAAAATCAAAAGGTTATTACATCACGTTGGCTAGTCTTGCAGGCACCAACTTTTTTGAAAATGCTTCCGGATACAACGCCACGAAATTTGGTGTGGTTGGATTTACGCAAGCAGCAATGTTGGATTTGAGAAAGTACGATATCAAAGTTTCTACAATCATGCCAGGCTCGGTGGCGACAAATTTCAATAATCATATTCCGGCGGACAGCGATAAATGGAAAATACAACCGGAAGATATCGGTCAGATAGTTTTGGATTTGCTGAAAATGAATCCAAGAACTTTACCAAGTAAAATCGAAGTTCGTCCTACAAGACCGGATTTGAAGTAATACGTGATTTTTTTAAATTAATAATTCCGAACAGCTAGGGACCCTACATATTTTCTTCCATCGGTTAGTTTGATGATGTACCAATAGGAACCGGAATTTACAGTTCTTCCTAAATATTTTCCATCCCAAACTTGGGAATTTTTATGGTTGATTCTGTCCACAAATAATTTTCCATAACGATCGAAAATCTGAATGTGAACGTCAGGATAATTACTGATTCCCCTAATCGTCCAATTGTCATTTTTTCCGTCATTATTAGG
>CALLXZ010000110.1 GCA_937875605.1 uncultured Moheibacter sp. | reverse complement strand
AAAAAATTGTCATTAATAAATCATTGGATTATCTGAAAAAAGATAAAATGTATGACAAATCAAGTTCTTCTGATGATTTGGAATTGATGGAACCAGAAGAGGAAATTGATTTAACAGAAAAAATAGAATCGGTTAAAAAAGCGATGAATGAACTGCCTGAAAACTACCGCATCATCCTCTCGCTTTATTATCTTGAAGGATACGATTACGAAGAGATTTCAGAGATATTAGATGTGAGTTATGCGAATTCAAGAGTTATGCTTAATAGAGCTAAAAATAAATTGGTTACACTTTTAAATTAAAGTAATGATGGAAGATAAATGGAAAAATATATTTGATCAAAATAAAGACCTGATTCGGGAAGAATTTCCACTTCCTTCAGGGCATGAAAAACGATTTTTTGACAAATTAGAACAGAACTTTCCCGCGGTAGAAAAACTGAGATTTAATTATTGGAAAGTAGCAGCGGTGATGATTCCTATTTTGATGCTTTCCACTTATTATTGGCTCGAAATGCGTCCGGAAAATGTACAGAATAATTCCGTTACACTCGCAGAATTTTCTCCTGAATTAGGCGAGGCTGAAAATCAATTGGCTTACATCGTGGAGATGAATGTGAAAAAAGTAAAATCACTGGAAAATACAGATAATCAAGACTTAGTAAATACTTCTCTTTCCAAATTGGATATGTTGCAAAAAGATTACAACCATTTATTAATTGATTTAAAACAAAGTGGCGGAAATCCACAAGTGATGAAATCGGTTTTGATGAACTTACAACTGCAGGTGGAAGTTTTAGAATCGGTTCTAACCCAAATTAATACGATACAAGAATTTAAAAACAATCAAGATGAAACGATATTTTAACCTTTTCCTCATTCTACTTTTGTTTGCAAACGCAAATGCATTTGCATTTGCCGGAAACCCTTTAGTGGCGGAAACAAAAGTGATAGACAAAACCTTTTCTGTCAATCCCAATGCAGAATTGCGAATCAACAATAAATACGGTAATGTAAACATGACCACTTGGGATAAAAATATTGTCGAATTCCACATCGAAATAAAAGTAGATGGAAAAAATGCAGAACGGGTGAAAGAACGTCTGAATTCAATTTCAGTAGATTTTTCTGCTAATTCCAATCTTGTTTCGGCGGAGACCATTTTCAAAAACATAAAAAATAGTAACAATACAAATATTACCATTCACTATTTCGTGAAATTACCTAAAACCAACAATGTCAACCTCATAAATCGTTATGGAAACATTTCTTTGGATGTATTGAAAGGAACTTCGGTTATCAATTTAGATTATGGTAATTTAACGCTTGGTAAAATGGAAAATGCACTCAATACTTGGGATTTGGATTATGTAACGAGTGCCAACGTGGATTTTGTGAAATCTGCCAATATTACAATGGATTATAGTAAATTAACGCTTGGGAGATCGGAAGTAATCAATCTGAATGCGGATTACAGTGATGTAAACCTTGGTAAAATTGGCGATTTGGTCAACAGTATGGATTATGGAAATATTTTTCTGGAAGAAGCCGGAACTTTTTCAAATGTAGCGGATTATACAAACGTAAAAGTTGGAACTATTCAGCAAAGCTTTGTTTCATCAGGAAGTTATGGGTCGATTTCCATCGGAAATGTAAAAAAAGGATTTAACAAAATCTCCATCGGAGCAGACTATTCAGATGTTTCGATTGGTATCGAATCTGGTTCCGGATACACCCTGACTGGCAATTTCAAATACGGGGGCATGTCTTTTCCTTCCAGCGTAAATATGAGCAAGCAAATAGAAAAAAGTGTCGTAAAAACCTATGAAGGAAAAGCCGGGAACGGTTCAGGAGAAATTCTGATCAATATGACCTACGGAAGTGCAAAAATTAAATAAGAAATTAAAAAATTAATTAAATTATAAAACAGATGAAAACAATCTTAATTACCGCTTTATTCAGTTTATCCTTGATTTCTTGTGCACAGGAAACCGTAAAAGGAAACGGAAACATGAACAGTGAAACCCGAACTGTAAACAAAAACTTTGATGGAGTAGAATCTGCAGGAGCATTTGATGTTGTGATAAACGATGCAGCTCAGGACGGAAAAATTAAATTGGAAGGAGAATCCAATATTTTAGAAAAAATAGAAGTAGAAGTTCAGGGGACAACTTTAGTCATCAAAACAAAAAAAGGTGTCAATCTGAATTTCAGAAAAGCCGTAAAAGTAACTTTAAATGCTCAAAATCTGAAATCAATTGGTCTTTCAGGTTCCGGAAACATTACAGCAAAAGGCGTTCAGAAAAGCAATGATTTCTCGGTTGCTCTTAGCGGTTCCGGCGATATCGAAACTGGTATTTCCGCTCAGAATACAAATGTTGCGATCTCCGGTTCTGGAAACATTAAATTAAGTGGTAATTCCAATAAATTGAAAATCGGAATTTCTGGTTCGGGTGATGTCAATGCATTTGGGCTTAAAACGACCGATACAGAAATAGGAGTTTCCGGCTCAGGAGATGTAGAAGTCACTTGTTCAGGTTCTTTAACTGGAGCTGTTGCCGGATCAGGAGATATTTTCTATAAAGGAAATCCATCCAAAATCAATGTGAAATCGGCAGGATCTGGTGATATCATCGATTCAAACTAAAATTTCTTAACTCAGATATTTTGTTTCAAATCCCTGCTTTTTTTAATGAAAAGCAGGGATTTCTAATTCTGTCTCTTTTTCAAAAACGAAATATGCTTACATTTACAACCAAATTAATTACAATTGAAATGAACGAGAAGTTAGAAGAATTGGAAGGGAAATTCAGGTATGCAGATCAACTAATTACTGACAACGAAGTCGATGAAGCGAAGGCACTTTTGTTTAGCATAATTGAAGAAGAACCGGGATTTGGAAAAGCTTATAACCACATTGCTTGGATTTACGAAACCAAAGAAAAAAGATTTCGCGAAGCAGAAAATTTATATAAACAAGCCATGGACTTCTCGCCGGATTATCCTGCTCCCTATATCAATTATCTCTATTTGCTCAATACCGAGCTTCGCGGTCCTGAAGCGGAAGCGCATATTTTAAAAGCCAAGGATATAGTAGGAATCAACAAAGTTTCGCTTTGGACAGAATGGGCGTATATGCTGGAATATTCAGGAAGATTTGAAGAAGCCATCGAAAAATACAAGGAAATCATTCCGATGCAGAATAATTTAGAAAAATTAGATCAATTGAAATCCGACATCGAAAGAGTTCGTAAGAAATCCGAAATGCTGAATCTTTAATTCGATCTTTCAAAACCAAATATTTCGGCTCTTTCATCTTTTTTACCGGAAAGTTCATTAGCGATAATTTGAGCTGCAATCATGCTGAATGTGATTCCGTTTCCGCCGTACCCAAGTGCAAAGAACATTCGCTTTTTCCCAGGCCAAGTCCCGATGTAAGGCAAACCATCTTCGGTAGAACTGAAGGTTCCGCACCAAGCCATATCCACTTCAAATGGAATATCCGGATAAATTTTATAAAATTGTTTTTCCAATTTTTTAATCTTTTCCCGCAATAAATCATCGCGTTTTACCGGATTTTGAAAATCTTCGTCCTCCCCTCCTATCATCATCCGGTTATCAGAAGTCGTTCGCATATAAAAATAAGGCTCCTTTGTTTCCCAAATCAAACTTCTTTCCGGCCATAAATCCTTTTGATCTACAGGATTGGAAACCAAGGCATAAGTTGATAAAAGTTTCATGACGTTTTTTGGAAGAAATTGTCCTGCTTCAAATCCGGCTGCAATTACCACATACTTACATCGGATTGTATGTCCGGATTCCGTAAGCAATTCATAACCACTTCCCAATTCTTTCCATTTCATAATTTCAGTATGGGAAAATAATTCCAGTTCTTTCTTTTTCAAATGAAATTGAAGCAATCCGGTAGCCGCCGCATAACAATCCATCTGTGCGGCTTCTTTATTTTTTAATGCGCCTGGAGCCTCTATTTTATGTTGCTTCGCTAATTCTAAATTGTTCAAAAAAGAAACCGGAAGTCCATGTTTTGTACGAATTTCAAATTCTTTTTCCAGCAATTTCAAATCCTTTTTATAAGAAGCCAACCAAATGCTCGAAACATTTTTAAAGTCAGCATCAACTTTCGATTCTTTTAAAACTTTTTGGATATCTTTTATCGATTCCAAACTTGCCTGATACGCTCTCGACGCAAGGTTCTCTCCCACTTTATCTTTCATTTCACAAAGCGGAACATCAATTTCATATTGCAATTGCGCCGTACTGGCAGCTGTGCTTCCCGTCGAGATTGTTCGTTTATCAATTACAGCACAATTAATGCCGGCTTTACAAAGTTCATGTGCAACCAACGCACCTGTAATTCCGGATCCGATGATGACAACTTCTATTTTTAAATTGGTTTTAAGTGGATTGTAATAATTAAAAAGTTCATTTTTTACGATCCAATAAGGCAATCCCGAATGCAAATCCATACCTGAGTTTAGAGTTTAAAATTAATTAAAAACCATAAAAAAACCTCTTAAAAAATTAAATTTAAGAGGTTTTTATCTTATTTTAAAAAAATGTTTATTCTTTTGAAATAACGATGGTTTTTATGTTGACAAACTCCCGAATTCCTTCTTCGGAAAGTTCTCGCCCAAACCCTGATTTTTTCACGCCGCCAAATGGAAGCTTTGGATCGGAACGAACCAATTCATTAAAAAACACCGCTCCTTCTTCAAATAAATGAACTTGGCTTGAATATTTCTTAACATCTTTAGTGCAAATAGAAACACCTAAGCCAAATGTAGTTAGATTGCTTAATTGAACTGCTTCTTCAAAAGAGTTTATTTTGACAATAACCGCTACCGGACCAAATGTTTCTTCTTTGAAAACTGGCATTTCAGGAGTGATTTCGGTTAAGACAGTTGGTTCAAAATAAGCATCTTTACGGTTTCCACCGGTTATGATTTTTGCGCCTAATTCTACCGATTTTTTTACTTGTTGTTCCAATTCTTCTGCTAGATCCACTCTTGCCATCGGACCGATTTCCGTTTCTTCATCAAATGGATCACCCATCTTTAAAGCTTTCACTTTTTCGGTGAATTTCTCAAGAAATGAATCATAAATTCCTTCCTGCACTAAAAATCGTTTGGCTGCAATGCAACTCTGTCCTGCATTTCGGTATCGGGCATTGATTGCTTTATCCAAAATGGCATCCAAATTAGCATCGTCCATGACGATAAACGCATTGCTTCCACCTAATTCCAAAACCGATTTTTTGATTTCTTTTCCGGCAACGGCCGCTACAGAAGATCCGGCTTTCTCACTTCCGGTCAGCGA
>CALLXZ010000109.1 GCA_937875605.1 uncultured Moheibacter sp. | reverse complement strand
GTTCGCGACAAATTAAGAGGCTGATTGAGATACCAATCTGCGTTTTCCCACATGGCAAATGCCTTGGTCACTGGTATTTTTAATCCTCCATAATTGTTAGTTTTAGCTAGCTCTAAATCATAAATGTAGCTATTGGGAGCTCTTAAAGATTCCTGATTTAAGCCACGGAAATGGCTCTCAGAGGAGATTTTTTTTTCACTTGAAATTTCTTGTACAGATCTTTCAAAAGATTTCTGAAGGTAATTATCCGTTGGGGAGATAGTTTCCTGTGCAGAAACCCATGGTAGGGCAAGGCTTAAGATCAGGTTAGAAGTAAGTGTGTGTAAATACTTCATAATCCTAAAGTTTATTAAATTAATTCATAAAAGAACAACTCGAACTAAATCAAAAATTGATCAGTTTAGTTTGGGGGTTAATAAAAACTTAGGATAGAGATAGAATAGATAGGACAACGAAATTAAGATTTTTTTAACAATTCTCAAATTAAATTATGGTAAATTTTTTAGGGTCTACTTACAAAGTCTTTCATCTAAAGATTTTTTAGTTTGAATTAAGAAATCTAATTTCGCTTCCTCTAATTGATGAATATGCATTTTATAAATCCTGAAGAAACCTTTGATCTTGTAATTCACCGTGTAGGAAATCGAACGTCGGAAGAAGGAATTCATCTTTCCAAAACCTTGACTTTTTATCCGGCTGAACTGACCGATACACTTTATAATTTCTTCATAAAGCCTTTTAAAACCGAAGAATACTTTCAGTTTAAAACCGAAGAAAATCCTGTTTTTGAAGCGGTGAAAAATATAATGGAAGATCCCACGCAACTTCTTCAAAACTCCGTTCTGATTGCCGAGAATCTTTATAAAGCCAGTTTGCATCCTAAAATTAAAGGAGGCGAACTTTTCGTTGTTTTCTTTCCTGACGCCTTGGTGGAAGGCGAAAATGTACGAGTCGTCGGAATTTTCAAATCGGAATCCCGAGACAGAGTGCTTAAAACCATTCCCAATGAAAATTCGTATGATGTATGGACAGAAGATGGAATTAATTTATCCAAAATCGATAAAGGTTGTTTGATTTTTAATACCGATGCGGAAGAAGGATTTTTAGTAGCATCCCTTGACAATGCAAAAGGAGAAGAATTTGGAATTTGGAACGATGAATTTCTCCAAGTCGATCAAATTCAAAATGAATATTTCGATACCGAAAACACGCTAAATCTTTGTAAGAGTTATGTGATGGATAAACTTCCGGAAGAATTCGAAGTAAGTAAAGTCGATCAGGTAGATCTTTTGAATAATACTATGAAATTTTTTAAGGAAGCTGATAAGTTCGAATTGAGTGAATTTTCCGATAAAGTGTTGGCGCAGGATGAATTGAAAAACAGCTTTGAGGAATATAAAAAACGATACGAAGAAGTCTATGAAGTGAATGTAAATGACCATTTCGAAATTTCAAAAGATGCCGTAAAAAAGCAAGCTCGATTTTTCAAAAGCATCATCAAACTGGATAAGAATTTCCACATTTATGTACACGGAAATCGTAAGATGATCGAACAAGGTGTGGATGAAGAAGGAAAAAAATATTACAAATTATATTATGATGCAGAGATTTAAAGCATCATCTTTAAAATTAAATTTCTAAGTTTAAACCAAATTACCCATAAATTATGGAAACATACTACATCAAATCGGATGTCCAAAATAATATCGCAACCGTTGAATTTTATCATCCGAAAAGCAATTCTTTTCCAAGTACACAGCTTCGCGAATTAATCAGAATCATTGGAGAATTAGGTGAAAGTGATGAGGTAAAAATTATCATCCTCAAAAGCGAAGGCGACAAAGTTTTCAGTGCGGGTGCCTCGTTTGACGAATTATTAACGATTGATGAATTTGAAACGGGAAAGAAATTTTTCATGGGATTTGCCAATGTGATTTTGGCGATGAGAAGTTGTCCTAAATTCATC
This sequence comes from uncultured Moheibacter sp., assembly GCA_937875605.1. Classification (GTDB taxonomy): domain Bacteria; phylum Bacteroidota; class Bacteroidia; order Flavobacteriales; family Weeksellaceae; genus Moheibacter. The sequence continues at coordinate 8,291 of CALLXZ010000109.1, read as the reverse complement.
GTGGGTTGTATCACCGGAAAAGTCGTTGGGGGTGGAGTTGGATTGGCAGCTGCTTGTGATTATGCATTAGCAGATGCAAATGCTTCCATTCGATTAAGTGAATTGTCCATCGGAATTGGTCCGTTTGTCATCGAACCGGCGATCACCCGAAAAATTGGAATTGCAGCATTTTCTGAATTAACCATGAATCCGACCGAATGGAAATCGCCGGAATGGGTGAAAGAAAAAGGAATGTATTCGCATATTTTGCCTGATGCAGAAGCTTGTGAAAAAGCGGTTCAGGAATTTGCTGAAAACCTATCGGTTTATAGTCTGGAAGCGATGCGCGATTTGAAATCCATCTTTTGGCAGGGAACCGATCAGCTTCCGGATTTGATGCAGAAAAGAGCCGAAATGAGCGGAAGACTTGTTCTTTCCGACTTTACAAAAGAAACCTTAAATAAATTCAAATCGAGATAAAATGGATACAATTATTTTTGATTTCGGGGGCGTTCTGGTGGATTGGAATCCGCGTTATTTGTACCGGGAATATTTTCAGGATGATGAAAAAATGGAGTGGTTTCTGGAAAATATATGCACAGATGATTGGAACATAGAGCAGGACAGAGGTCGAAGTTTAGAAGAAGCAACAGAACTTTTGGTCGGACTATATCCGGAATGGGAAAAGGAAATACGGATGTATTACGGTCAGTGGGAAACGATGTTGAAAGATGCCATCCACGAAACAGTGGAAATTCTCCTTGAACTAAAAAAGAAATACAAAATGTACGGATTGACGAATTGGTCAGCCGAAACCTTTCCGATTGCATTGGATCGTTTTGAATTTTTTCATGTATTTGACGGGATTTTGGTTTCTGGAAAAGAAAAACTCATCAAACCGGACGCGCAAATTTTTGAGCGTATGATGTCAAAATTTAATTTAAAGCCGGAAAATTGTTTGTTTATTGATGACAATTTAAAAAATGTGGAAGCTTCCCGAAAATTCGGAATTCAAACCATTCATTTTATCAGTCCGGAAGATTTACGCAAGAAATTGGTGGAAATGAAATTGTTATAAACTTGATGTTGGACGATTTAATTATACAAAGAACAACTTCTGAAAATCCGGATTTCCAGAAATTAGTTTCTGAATTGGATGCTTATTTGGCGATTCGAAATGGTGAGGATAATGATTTTTTTGTTCAGTTTAATCAAATTTATTTACTAAAAAATGTAGTAGTTGTTTACTACAACAAAATTGCTATTGCTTGCGGAGCCATCAAAGAGCATCAGTCTGATACAGTGGAAGTGAAGAGGATGTTTGTCCCTCAGGCGTTTCGTGGAAACGGAATTGCACAATTGGTTTTAAAGGAATTGGAAAATTGGGCAAAAGAATTGGGTTACAAGAAATGCATTCTCGAAACGGGTGAAGACATGAAAGAAGCCGTTGGATTTTACCAAAAAAGCCATTATAAGATCATTCCGAATTACGGACAATACCAAAAAGTAGAAACCAGCATTTGTTTTGAGAAAGTGATTTAATTTCGGATTTAATTTGTTTTAAATCAAATTTTTATTTCGCTTCTTTGTTAAAAAATTTCTCTTTGATAACTTCGTAAACAATCGGTAAAATGGAAAGAAAAATAATTATCAAAACGACTTTGGAGAAATTCTCTTTGATGATAGGAATATTTCCCAGAAAATAACCAACCAACGTAATTCCCACTACCCAAAGAATTGCTCCTAAGATATTGTATGTAATAAAAGTTCCATAACGCATACGTCCGATGCCGGCTACGAATGGCGCTAAGGTTCGTACTATAGGAACAAACCGAGCAATAACAATGGTTTTGCTACCATATTTTTCATAAAAAGCATGGGTTTTGTCGATGTGTTCCTGTTGCACAAATTGTTTTCCAAAAATTTTGATTTTCGTGACCTTCATCCCGAAATTTTTTCCGATGGTATAGTTGAGTGAATCTCCTGATATAGCGGCTATTAGTAGTAATCCTATGACAATCCAAACATTTAATTCGTTGGGTTGGGCGGCAAGCATTCCGGCAGCAAATAGCAAAGAATCACCCGGTAAAAACGGCATCACCACCACTCCTGTTTCTACGAAAATGATTAAAAACAAAATAGCATAAATCCAATATCCGTAATCGCGGATAAATTCAGCTAAATGTGCGTCTATGTGCAGGATGAAGTCAATTAGTTCCATTTTTGAAAATTTGGTGCGAAGTTAATTCAAATTAAAACAAAAGCCATAACCTAACTGTTAATTGAAAACAAAGAAAAAAGTAGAACGTAAAGAGCACCGAAACCGATAAAAGGATGAGTAATAAAAGTGTGCTATAGCTAATTTTTTTCATTTGTTTTTTGAATACGAACTGCAAAATTCCCATAGTTAGGATTACTAAAACTATTGCTAACAAACAATTTAATGCATAAACTTCCATGATTTTCCAATTGCAATCAATACATAAAAAACCCTGCCAGATTTCATCAAATAAATAAAAAATGGCGAGACCGAAATCCTGCTTGCAGATGCATAAGATTTACATCCAATAGTTCTTTGAATTCCAAATCATGAAATCTTGCCATGGATCTGCCTTTTTTGATGGATTTTAAATAATAAAAAATGAATTCAGGATATAAAAACGTCCCAATTCCAATCATTGCAAACATGTACAAGCTGAGTTTTCCGTTTCCGAATAGCAAATATTGCATTGCAATTTCATCCTGGATTTCCGTTCCGGTTTCGGTAATCACGTGAAAGGCATCATGATTTTCGAGTTTGGGCATGACCGAAAATCCTTTGTCACGGTAGAATTCGCCCATTGCTTTGCCCAAAGTTCCTTCTGGGTAAAGGAGAAATTCGGGTTTCGAAATCCCCCATGCTTCTTTGTTTTGCTTGAATAATTTCGTGTAAACGATTTGAGACCAATCGTAGAGCCACAACATAAATTTTAATCGATAGTTCATTTTAATTATTTTAAAGTTCTTTGAAATTCAAAGTATAATTATAAAAAATTTTAGTTTCCAGCGAATGGAGTTCCGAAAATTCCTACTGCCAATTCTGCCCAAATCAAAAGAAAAACAATAAAAGCAATTCCGCTTAAAATCATTCTGGAAGTTGTAGTTTTTACATAACGAAGAATGAATTCTATGATAGAAGCCGTTCCAAAAAGTAAAATTCCCATTACGATGAAATCGAATAAACTCCATTTGACTTCATTTGTAAATTGCATCGCGATAAATGGGACAGATAAGACCAAAGCCGCAGCTGAAATTAGAAACATAAAGCGTTTGTTTCCTAAATTTGAATTTGTTTTTGCATTCATAATTGTTTGATTTTAAGTTATTTTTTTATCTAATTCAAAAAGTGTGATTTCCGGTCGCACGTTAAACCGAATTTGAAAAGAATGACCGATTGCGCGGTTGATGTAAAGCGTTCTTCCATCATTCAAATCAATTTCTCCAGCCGAATATTTTCGGTTTTTCACCGGTAAAACAGGTGTAGGAAACCAAGGTAATTTAACTTGTCCGCCATGAGTATGCCCAGCGAGAATCCAGCCTTGATAGCCATTCCAAATATCCTCATCACAAGCATCTGGATTATGACAGAGAATGAGGTTTGCAATTTCAGAATTATAATTTTTCATCACTTTGGAAGGTTGAAAGTTCGGAGACCAATAATCATCAAACCCGATGAAATTCAGATTCTCAATTGAAATCTGCTCATTCCTCAAAATTTTGATTTCTTCATTTTCTAATAAAGTTGAAATTTCATTTGCAACATTTAATTCTGACCAATTTTTACCATAATCATGATTACCCAAAACACCGACCGTTCCTAATTTTCCTTTGACAAAATGCGGCAAAACGTCTTTCAATTGTCCGATTTGTTTTTCAGATTTATAATGCGAAAAATCTCCGGTATAAACCACAAAATCAGGCTGAAATTGTTTTGCTTTTTCAAAAGAATCAATGATGAATTGATAGTCAAATCTATCGCCAATGTGGATGTCGCTGATCTGCATCAGAGTTTTACCCATCAGGTTTTCAGGAAGATTTTTAATCGGCATTTTCTTCTTTACAAATTCCAGATTGAACGGCTCAATCTGCCAGGAATACAAACCTGCCAGAAACCCTAAACCTAAAGTTCCCAAAGCTGTATTTTTTATGAATTTGCGGCGGTTCATTTTATTCTTCTATTCGTTCAATTCTTATAATATTTGATTTTTCGGATACTTCAATTTTAATATTACATGGAATAATGTTTGGTTTGTTTTCAAAAATTTCTCTTGTGATTTTATTTTTGAATATGAAATTGTGAGTGACTATGGTATCATCTCTCCATAAATTCTCATTTGCAAGTTTAAATCGAAGTGGTTCTGTTGAGTTTCTTTCTTCGAAATTTGGAGATGATTTTATGGTTTTAATAATTCTTAATTTATCTGCGTAAGAAATTTTTAAATCTGTAAATTGATAATATTCAGGGATTCCAGAAATTTTATTTTGTTCGATTTCAAAATCATCTTGAAGTTCAATTCCTAATTTGTCTAAATCTTTTTGGGCGTCCGATTTTGAGTATAATTCACTTTCAAAATAGAGGAGGAAAAATGGGATTAATACAATGGAAGCCATTAATAAGGCAACGACAATTCCCGTTTTTTTATAACCTAAATATTTAAGAATAAAATAACTAATCGGCGAGCCAATCAAAATCAACAATCCAATGATAGCTCCAAATAAAACCCCAGCTCCCATAACCTAAAACGTTAAACATCAAACTTTAAACTCATTGCCCTAACAATCTCTCCAACGCCGCCAAGTGTTTCTGAAATGCTTCACTTCCTTTTTGTGTCACGCGGTAAGAAGTTTTCGGTTTTTTGCCGACAAATTCCTTTTTGATCTCGATGTATTCCACCTTTTCCAAAGCGGAAGAATGACTCGCCAGATTTCCGTCTGTAACGCTCAATAAATCTTTCATTTCGGTAAAGTCCACCCAATCATTGACGAGTAAAACAGACATGATTCCGAGCCTGACTCGGTTTTCAAAATACTTATTTAATCCTTCGATGATGCTCATTACTTGTATCTCTTTTGCATCAAAATTCCGTAAATGATGTGTAAAACTCCAAATCCAATCGACCAGAAAATCAACCCCCAACCTATAAACAGCAATGAAAGTAAGCCTAATCCGATTTCGCAAAGCGCGAGCGAATGAAATTCTTTCAACGTGTATTTGCTTCCGTTGAGCAACGCCAATCCGTAGAAGATGAGCATCGCCGGAGCGATCAATCCTGCGTGTCCGTAATATAAAAGTGCGATGCAGAAAATACCACCGGTAGCCAATGGAATGGCGACCTGTACGAATAATCTTCGGGTTGTGGAATTCCAGAGCGTTACACCTTGTTGTTTGGCCTTGATGGAAGATTGATAAAAGGCAGTTGTGGCAGAAAGTAGGATGACAGCAATTGCAATTAGAAAAAGCAAAATGTTTTTTTCTGAGAATAATTCACTCAAACCATTTGTGTAATTATAGTGAACGGCTCTTCCTGTTCCATAAGTTTCAACCGATAAATCTGAAATCTTTTCGGTGAATTCCATTTTAAAAATCACATAATAAGCTGCTATTGCACCAATAAGTGAATAAATACCTGCCATAATTCCGGTCCATCCGCTAAGCGACATAAATCGGGTGCTGCGTTCCATAAGCGAACGAATTTCTTTTAATTGGTCGTGTGGATTTTGATTCATATAAAGAACTTTGAATTGCAAAGTAAATAAATATTTTTATAGAAAACAATAAGGAATTCTAAAAATTTAAGAAATTGATTTTCGACGTCGAATCAGCGGAGGAAAAAAGAATTTGTAGGGGTTTTTTAAAAATTCTTTGAACACCGCCCAAAACATCGGGAAAATATTGTGAAGCTGAACATTGTTGGATCGCATCGCCAAGACCAATGAAAGCAAAAAGCTCACGAAAAAGTTAAAACTTCCGATCATGAACACCGAAGCAATTGCGGTGATGATGGTCAAATAAGTAATTCCTCCGTAATCAATTCCCGCCATACCCATCGCTAAATTTCCGGCGGCAAAGGTGATATGACGTATATCAAAGTTGATATTTAAAAAATCACCCACTAAAAACGCGGAACCCATCATGAAACCGAATACCACATTTCCGATAAATCCTCCGTTGTTTTTTTCAAACCAATTGGCTACGCTTTTTCTTTTTCCTTCGCCTAAAAATTTCTTCAAAAACGGATGATGGTAGATGCGATTCGGAACATTATTGTATCGTTGATTGTTGATAACTAAACCAGAAAGTAATCCGGAAAGAAATAGGAAAAATCCGGCAATGGAAGCAAACCAAAAGATTTTGGGGTCCATATAAGCCAATTCATCCCAATATTTTAGAGATTCACTTACGGTTAAAACCCGCCATCCAAATACATTTCGAAATAACCAAAAAAGGAGAGTCGCCAATAGAAAACTCGCCATGACGTTGCCTTGAAATGCAATAAATTGGCTTCTACTCAGCCGCGCAAACAATCTGGAGAATTCTGAATAATTAATTTCCTTATTTCCATCTTGTTTCGTCAGTGTATGCGCTATGAGTGAAGCTGTCATGGCAGGCTGTTTGGTTGCTAATGTCATTTTGAATAAATAAATGGCACAAAATCCTATTGCGTAATTGATGCTGAACAAAAATGCTTTTGAAAAGGGAGAAATATTATCAATATGCCCCATCCAGGATTTGACGTAGCAACATACCGCTACAATCAATCCTCCTCCGCAAGCGGTCAGAAATAAGCGAATGTATTCTTTGAGAGTAGTCGTAATGTATTTTTCGCCGGTTCTTCCATTGTGATAAGTCGCCAAAAAGGTTACCAAATAAATCGTAGAAGAAACTTGTTTGGAAAGCCAGTTTCTGGGCGAATAATATTCTGCCCACATCTTGGAGGCATTGGCAAAAAAGGTAACAATGTTTGCATCTCCTTTTAAGTCATTAAAATTTTTAATGATTTCTTGTAAACGCTGTAATTCCTGAATAATCCGGTTGATTTTTACCGTTACTTTCAGCGAAATCCCTTTATTGTCCTTTTGAGTAAGAATGTCATTACAATAAATCATACAACTTTTGATAGACTGTCGTATTTCCAGCATATCAAATGGACTGTCCGGGTTTTCGATGATATTTCGAATGTCGATGGACAATTTGAAAAAGGGTGTTTTGCTGTATTCGCCGAGCGGACGATAGCGCATCATTTCGTTGTCCGAAAACCCACCGCTGATGCGATCCATTAAAATATTGATGGCTTCAATTAATTGATTTCTTAAATTTCGTTTTAATTGGTTGAGCTGCGCATCTTCCGTTTTCCGGAAAAGAACTCTGTAAAATCGCTCCCAACGATCTTTTGGAATTAATTTGAAATTTTTGAAATTGGAAGGTTCGTAAAATAAATCATTTACAATCGAAGTCAACGTCTGATCATCTTCAATCTCAGGTAAAAGTACATCCGAAATTTTTGTGCGAATGAGCGAAAGGATAGAGTTTTCCTGCATCAACCCGGAAGTGGTAAGGAATTTTATAAACCTTACATCTTCAAAAATATCCTGAATTTCCGTAAAAAAACGATTGTGAAATTTATCATCAATTTCCAGTTTTAAGATTAAAGTATCTATAAAGGTGATGATATCCGGATAATTCTTTTTTGCTTTTCGGAACAAGCCGGAAAGAAATTTTTTGTCGGTTTTATTTTCTCGATTAAAAATATTATCCAAATTCATAGAATAGGGAAATTCTGAATGCAAAGGTAATTATTCTGAAACTAAAAATAAATCCTCTTCAAAATAGGATTTTATAGATTTATAGAGCATAATTTGAAAAATATCCATTATTTTACACTCAAAAATATATAAATGGATTACCAAAATTTAATCATAGAAATTTCAGAAAAGATAGCAACGGTAACGCTCAATCGTCCGCAAGCATTAAATGCATTGAACAAAGAATTGTTAGGAGAAATCAGTTCATTTTTAGATGAAGCAGCTTCAAATACTGAAATTAGAGTTGTAATTTTAACAGGAAGCGGAGAAAAATCATTCGTAGCTGGAGCAGACATCAAAGAATTCAGTGATTTTGAAGGCGCGCAAGGCGAAGAATTGGCAAGAATAGGGCAGAATCAGGTTTTTGATAAAATTGAAAAATTCCCAAAACCAATCATCGCAGCCGTAAACGGATTTGCATTGGGCGGCGGATTGGAATTGGCAATGTCAGCACATTTCAGAATTGCTTC
>CALLXZ010000108.1 GCA_937875605.1 uncultured Moheibacter sp. | reverse complement strand
TTTGAAAACCTTGATTTTATACTTTCCTGAATCAAATCTTCATCGTAATTTTTATTAGTCAAACGAATGATTTCTTCTGCAAATCCCTTTTCATCCTGAATGGAGTAAATTTCTCCGTTGATTCCCGACTGGATAATTTCATGAATTCCACCCGGACAATCGTTCACCAGCGCAAAAGTTCCACAAGCGCCCGCTTCTAGCAAAACATTGGGAAAACCTTCATACCTCGACGAAAGCACAAATAAATCGGCTTGCCTTAAATACGGATATGGATTTTGTTTAATTCCTAAAAATTCTACATTTTCCAAACCTAATTTTTCCTGTTGCTCCGCCAATTTTTCACGATTGCGACCATCGCCCAAAATATGTAATTTAATGGGTTTGTCTTTCAAATGACTAAAAACATTTAGTAAAAGATCAAATCCTTTTCTATCCGTTAAATTCCCAATGGCAACCACATTTTTAAATTCATCCGAAAATAATTTCTCCTCCGAATTCATTTTCGACTGAATGAATTTCACATCCACCGGATTATTGATTTTTACGATTTTTTCCGGTTTGATATTCAGATTCTGAACCAAATCATTTCGCATATCATCAGATTGTGCAATGATTTTATGGAAATTATTATAAAACCGATAAAAAAACTTGATTTCCTTTCGTTTCACATGTTCAGAAACAACGTTGGTTTCTCTGGCAACGAATTTTGTCTTTTTGAAAAATGGAATCATCGGCGAAAGAAAAGCACTCACTTCTCCCCAACCGCCAAATACAATATCCGGTTTATTTTTTCGGATTAACTTCAAAACCGCAAAAATCGCATAACGAATCCTATCTATTTTCAAATCGATGATTTTCACATCGGATTGCAACAATTCCAGCGGCATTCCTTCTTTACTGAACAAAACCAAAGTAGGTTCAAATCTTGCTCGGTCGAGTTCGTTACAAAGCGTAAAAATGACACGTTCCGCACCGCCAAACGTCAATCCGGGTAAAAGAAAATATATTTTTTTAGGTTGATTCAAATCAATTAAATTTATTTTGAATGTTTAATTTATAATAAAACATTTCACTCTCCCACTCAAAAAACCCCTTTGGTTAAAAAATTCCAAACATATCCCCAAATCGTAGGATGATACCAGATTTTACTTTCCAATTTCGGCTCTATGGTTTGAATTGAATTGGAAATCACATCTTCGATTGCTTTTTTCATAAGTGGAATTCCCGCAGCCGTCTGATAATAAGGATACGTGGTAAAATTATCCTTTTTTTCGGGTTGAATGGTCGATTGATATAAAATTCCGCCGGTGTCCACACCTTTGTCCACCAAATGAACCGTCACACCACAATGCGCCAAATCCCGATTAACCAACGCCCAATACCCTCCATGAATTCCCCGATAACGCGGCGTAATTCCTTCGTGTGTGTTGATGAAAACAGCATTTACAGAAGATAAAACTTTCTGCGAAACAATCCTGCAACCGTTTACCACTACAATATCCGGATTGATTTCCTGAAGCAATTCGATGGATTCTTTCGAATTCACACTTAACACATCTACCAATTTTTCATCGGAAACCGCCAAATCGCTTAATCCTAACTTTCGGATGACCTTTTCCTTTTGGGTTTTGGAAAAATTCCGAATGATGGGCAACATCAAAACACCAAAAGCGATTTGTCCTGCTACACTGATCCAACCGATTCGTTTTGCACGGTTTTTCAGGATGGTTTTCATAGGAACCGGTGTTTCACGGATGACCGTATGAATCTCCAAATCCTTTGCCAATCCATTGTACATAAACCTTGAGGAAATGGCAGGTCCTGTAAGCATGACGATTTTAGCGTTCATATTTTTCCCTATATAATTCAACTACTTCCGCCATATTTGCCGCTTGCATTTGGTATTTTTTATGGAGTTTTTGATAATGTTGGAGAATTTCTTCTAGCATGAAAAAATTGATTTCCTGATGAATTCCTATATCGTGCGGATGAAACCACAGATGAAAAATTTTTCCGTTTTTAGCAGCATAATTCATTTGCTTTTTAATTCTCCTGATCTTTAAAAAATCAAATTTCGATTCTGATTCTTTGTAAGGTCGCAACCAACGACTCGCCCGAATCCTATACAAATCTCCTTTTTTTACTTCCGCTAAATCTTGGCAATGTTGACTTCCCAAACACAGAAAATAATCCAAATAGCGAATCGCTCTTTTGAAAACGCCTTCGTCGCTTCCTTTGGCGGCTGAATGAAACCAAGCAGTTTCCGTTTCACGGTAAATTTCAATTCCGTTTTTGGGAAAAACTTCCAAATAGTCCGGATTGATTTGATGTCGTGGAAAAACAAAACTTTGAATTTTCAAATCATTTGCTTCCGCAATTTGTACAGCCGATATTAAATCTGCTTCGAATTCTTCTTGGGTTTGTCCGGGTTCCAATCCGTAATAATGTGAAAAGGTATGCGTTCCGATTTCGTGACGGAAATCTTGTTTGATCAATTCTACCAACTTTTTCCCAAAATAATAGCGCGGATCATTGTTTTTTGATTCATCTATATAATTAGGATAAGGCGAAAGATTTGCATCCGAATAATTCGGTTTTAATTTTGGAATGAATTGTTTTAAATCTTCGTAATTCTCCGAAAACATAGCTCCTACGGTAGCAAAAGTAGCATGCACGTCGTATTTCTCAAATAACTTCAACATACGGGGAATAACCTCCCAAACGCCTAAAACATTGGCTCCATATTCGGAGAAACTGTATTTATCACGAATTCCCCAAAACAGTTCGAAATCAAGTGAAATCACAAATAATCCTTTGTTTTTCGTCTGCGAACTCATACTTGATTATTTATATAACCTTCTGTAGCAGAGTCATTTTTCATCATTCGGGCAGGATTCCCGACCACGATCGTATCATCTTCCACATCGTTTACTACATACGAATTCGGGGCGATCAGCACATTGTTCCCGATTTTTATTCCTCCCACTATAACCGCATTGGTTCCAATCCAGACATTGTCACCTATTTCCGGAACGCCTTGTTTTTCACCGCGATTTGTCTGACCGATGGTTACGCCATGCGCTAAATTGCAATTTTTCCCGATTTTGGCTTTGGGATTGACCACGACTGTGCCCCAATGTCCCAGATACAATCCACCTCCGATTTCGGTTTTATAGGAGATTTGAAATCCATATAAAATTTGGTAGCGTCTGAGCATTAATCGATAAAAAATACCCGTCAGACTTTTAGAGGAAGTATTTTGTGACTTTCTCAGATAAAATAAAAACAATAATCCCGGATCTGAAAACACATCCCAGATACGAACTTTTTTATAGGTTCCGGTTTTCCGGAAATAATCTTGTTGAAGTAATGTCGGCATTCTAATCCTATTTTACCACTGA
>CALLXZ010000107.1 GCA_937875605.1 uncultured Moheibacter sp. | reverse complement strand
GAACTTGCGAATAGTCATCATCAAACAAATTGATGTTTAATCCGCTTTTATTCAGAGGAAGACCTACATTCAGATTTTTCCATTCCAAATATTTATCATCGATTTCTTCCAAAAAACGACTCGGCTCACTGTCCACAATTTTTCCCCAACGAAATCGGGAAACCGAATAGGTAAGCTGAGCAAATTTCTCAGCGCGCGTAAGCGCCACATAAAACAAACGTCTTTCTTCTTCCAATTCCTGTCGGGTATTCAGATTCATCATGGATGGAAAAAGATTTTCTTCTAAACCGACAATAAATACCGCAGGAAATTCCAATCCTTTTGCCAAATGCACCGTCATCAGCGAAACTTTATTATCATCATCATCCTCACCGTCCGCATCGGTCGCAAGCGCCACATTTTCTAAAAATCCACTTAACGAAGGATCTCCTTCGTCTAATTGTTTTTGTTCTTCCACATAACCCTGAATGCTGTTTAACAATTCCTGCACGTTTTCCAAACGGGAAATTCCTTCTGGAGTATCGTCTTCTTTCAGCGATTTGATCAATCCGGTCGTTTTAGCAACATGCGAAGCCACTTCGTATACATCATGATTTTGAAGCATTACCTTGAAACTTTTGATCATGGTGATGAAATCGTTTAACTTCTGGGCAGTTGGACCGTTCAAACCGATTTTTGAATTGTATTGAGCAATGTTTTCGAGAATTTCATACACGGTTTTTTCAAATTCGCCTGAAGCAACTGTCAATTTATTCAAAGTAGTTTGACCAATTCCTCTTGCCGGATAATTGATAATTCGTAGCAAAGCTTCTTCGTCATTTTGATTAATCAATAACCGTAAATAGGCAATTAAATCTTTGATTTCCTTTCGTTGGAAAAACGAGGTTCCACCAAATACCCGATAGGGCAGATTTCGTTTTCGCAAAGCTTCTTCTATGGCGCGTGACTGAGCATTTGTGCGATATAAAACGGCAAAATCTTTATGTTTCAAATGTTCATTGATTTGCAATTCCCAGATTTGCGAAGCAACATAACGGGCTTCGTCGGCATCCGTCAGTGCGCGGTAAACAGGAATCGTTTGTCCCTGGTCATTTGCCGTCCATACATTTTTTTCCAATTGATCCCGGTTTTGTGCGATGATTTGATTGGCAGCACCTACAATTGTTTTGGTTGAACGGTAATTTTGTTCCAAGGCAATTACTTTTGCATCCGGATAATCCTGTTTGAAGGATAAAATATTACGAATATTTGCTCCGCGAAATGCATAAATACTCTGCGCATCATCTCCCACTACACATAAATTCTCATAACGAGAAGCTAATGCTTTAACAATCAAATACTGTGAATGGTTAGTATCCTGATACTCATCGACCAAAATATATTTGAAACGCTCTTGGTATTTTGCCAAAACTTCCGGAAACCGCGTCAGAACTTCATTGGTTCGAAGCAATAAGTCATCAAAATCCATGGCTCCGGATTTGAAACATTTATCGACATACGCCCGATATACTTCGCCCATTTTAGGTCGCATTGCAGCCGTATCGGCTTCAATTAATTCAGGTGTATTATGATATGCCCGAACGGTGATCAGATTATTTTTAAATTGAGAAATGCGATGAAGGACTTGTTTGGGCTTATATATATCTTTATCTAACTGCAATTCTTCCAATACTTTTTTTATCACACTTTGGGTATCTTGCGTATCATAAATCGTAAAATCGGAAGGATAACCCAATCGTGTAGCTTCCACACGTAGAATTCGTGCAAAAATTGAGTGAAAAGTTCCCATCCAGAGATTTTTAGCTTCTGTAGCTCCCACAACCTTGGAGATACGGTCTTTCATTTCCCGCGCTGCTTTGTTAGTAAAAGTCAACGAAAGGATATTAAAAGAATCCACTCCTTTTTCCATCAAATGCGCTATGCGATAGGTTAAAACCCTTGTTTTTCCTGAACCGGCTCCTGCTATGACCATCAGTGGTCCTTCTGTAGCTTCTACTGCTTCTCGTTGTGGCTCGTTTAATTCTTCTAAATAATTCTTCATCTTCCTGCAAATTTAAAGATAAGAATGGAGAAGTCAGAATTCAGAAGTTGTATTTTTGTGAAATGAATACATTGGGAAAAATTTACAGACTTACCACATTTGGTGAAAGTCACGGTGAAGCCATCGGTGGAATCCTCGACGGTTGTCCTGCAGGAATAGAACTGGATTCGGAAAAGATTCAATACGAATTAGACAGACGCAAACCCGGTCAATCCAACATCGTTACCCAACGTAAAGAAAGTGATACCGTACAATTTCTTTCCGGTATTTTCGATGGAAAAACGACAGGTACATCAATCGGTTTTATCATTCCAAATGAAAATCAAAAATCAAAAGATTACGGACATATTGAAGAGGTGTTTCGTCCTTCACACGCAGATTTTACTTATCAACAAAAATACGGAATCCGTGACCATAGAGGAGGAGGGAGGAGTTCTGCGCGTGAAACTGCCAACTGGATTGTTGGGGGTGCAATCGCAAAACAAATTCTTAAAGGAATTGAAATCAATGCTTATACTTCTTCGGTCGGTGGCTTATTTTTAGAGAAACCATACCAAGCATTGGATTTTTCCAAAGTTGAATCCAACATCGTTCGTTGTCCCGATGAAGAAGTTGCCGAACAAATGATTGCTAAAATTCAAGAAGTTCGAAAAGCCGGTGATACAATTGGCGGTACAGTGACTTGTGTTTTAAAAAATGTACCAATTGGTTTGGGTGAACCGGTTTTCGATAAACTCCATGCAAGATTAGGACAAGCGATGCTGAGCATCAATGCAGTAAAAGGTTTTGAATACGGAAGCGGGTTTTGTGGAGCCAAGATGAAAGGTTCGGAACACAATGATTTGTTCAACGAAGATGGTACTACAAAATCCAATCTTTCAGGTGGAATTCAGGGTGGAATTTCAAACGGAATGGATATTTATTTCAGAGTAGCTTTTAAACCTGTGGCGACCATCATGCAAGAACAAGAAACGATTAATTCAAAAGGTGAAATCGTGAAAATGCAAGGTAAAGGAAGACATGATCCTTGTGTCGTTCCGCGTGCTGTGCCAATTGTGGAAGCTTTGGCAGCAATGGTTTTATTGGATTTTGTTTTGGCTAATAATTCTAGAAATAGTTCCGGTTTGTCATTTTGAGAAACGAAGGATTTTTTTACTTCGGCAGACTAATCAAAGGCGAAGTCACATTTTCATTTTTGTCCAGAAAAATTTTTCCACGTAAAACACTTTGAATTGTTTTTCCTAAATTTTCTACAAACGAAGTCCTTAAATTGGAATGATGATAAACCAAACTTACCTGGCGAGTAGGTGCGGGATCAGCAAAATAACGAATATTCTTTTTAGATTCCGAAGGTAAATCTTCTGCGTGCAAAGACGGAAGCAAAGTCATTCCATAACCTTCATTTGCCAGTTTGACCAACGTGTCTAAACTTCCGCTGTCCAGACGAACGGGCTGCGCTTTTAGTTTTGCGGGTTCACAAAGATTGAGCACATTATTTCGGAAACAATGCCCTTCTTTCAATAACAATAAGCTGTCCGATTCTAAATCTGAAACATCAATTGATTTTTTTTTGTGAAGTGGATGCGAAGCTGGAATATAACCCACCAAGGGCTCGTAATACAACACTTTTTCTACGATATGTTCTTCATGCAAAGGCGTCACGACGATCCCGAAATCCAAAGTTCCTTCTTGTAAATTATGGATGATTTCATCTGTTTGAAGTTCTTTGATGATGAGGTTTGATTTTGGAAACGCCTTTTCAAAAGTCCTGTAAAATAACGGAACTAAAGTTGGCAAAACAGTCGGAATGACACCAATGTAAAAATCGCCTTCCAATTGTCCTTTTTCTTCAAAAACCAAATGGGACATTTTGTGGGCTTCTTTCAGGATGATTTTAGCTTGTTCAACTACTTTTTCTCCGATTTGAGTCAGTTTAATCGGCTGACCTGACCGGTCAAATATTTCTATGTTGAGTTCCTTTTCCAACTTTTGAATCTGCATACTCAAAGTAGGTTGCGTTACAAACGATTTTTCTGCTGCTAAGGTGAAATTTTTATGTTCGGCTACAGCTAAAACATATTCCAATTGAACTAAAGTCATCTATAAAAAATTTTGATAAAGATACAAATTCTATCAATTTTAATTATCATTAATTTAAAATGAATTTGCTGGAATTGATAAAATTATGGATTATTTAGAAAGTAATTTGGGTTTATAATTCGTGATGAAAACGCCCGTAATAATTAAAATGGCTGCCACTATAAATTTGAGTGAAATTTCTTCGTCCAATACCAGCCAACCAAGGAATATGGCAATCATGGTGTTAATATACGAAAGAATGGAAATCTGTGTGGGCGAAATCTTTCGTAACGCATAGTGAAATGCGAAATAAGCAATCACCGACCCAAATATTGCCAGATAAACCATCGCTAAACTGCTTCTCAAATTCCAATTCTCAAAATTGAAATTTTTAGTAAATAGGAATGCAATAATCAATTGGAAGATGCCTGCAAACAAAAATTGATAAAAAAGATTCAAGGAAATATTTTCATTTTTATAATTCAATTTTTTCGTGAAAACACTTCCGACAGCCCATCCCAAAATCGCGATGAAAATGAACAAAATTCCCATTCTAAAATCTGGATTCAGTAAATCATTTATTCCATCCCAAAAAATAAATACAACGCCTGAAAACCCAAGTAAAATTCCAATGAGCGAACGATAATTAAATTTTTGCAAGCCGAAAATTATGCTTCCCAGAAAAACAAAAATAGGCGAAGTTGCGCTGATGAGCGATGCCAAACTACTCGTAATATGTTCTTCCGCAACCGTCGTCATTCCGTTTGCAATCACCAACATAAGCATAGAAAATATGATTTGGATTTTAAGGTTTTTCCATCCGATCCATTTTAATTCTTTTTTGAAAATCAATACGAAAAGTAAAATGATAGCGGCGATCAGTTGTCTGATCCCTGCCACAAACCAACCGGGAATCGTTTCCACCGAAATACGAATTCCCAGAAATGTAGTTCCCCAAATGATAGCTACTGCAAGAACCGAAAAGACAAATAGGTAATCTTTCAAAAAAAGAATTATAAGTTGCGAAGGTATTTAATTTTAAGATTCATTATTCAGAAAAAACACACATCATCATGCAATTAAGGGGATTTTTGTGATAATAGAGCCAAATAAAATAGGGAACAAATTTCCCCGACATTTTTAAAATAGATAATAATAATTGATAGCGCTATTCTGAAATTCATCTTGTTGATGTAAGATTTGGAATGGTTTTGGAGAATAAAAGTAAAGGAGATCAAACTAAAATTTCATTAATAATTTAAATTTTAAATCATGAAATTATCAACCATAGGTTTGGAAAAATCAAACAGTAAAGAAATTTCTGAAGATTTGAATGTTTTATTGGCAAATCTTCAGGTTTATTATCAGAATTTACGTGGTGTGCATTGGAATATCAAAGGTGAGCAGTTTTTTCAGCTTCATCCGAAATTCGAAGAATTGTATCTGGATGCACAGGAAAAAGTGGATTTGGTGGCAGAAAGGATTTTGACTTTGGGAGTAACACCGCTTCATACGTTTGAGGATTATGTAGAGCATTCGTCCGTAAAAGTTGGAAAAAATATTTCCGATGCGACAAAATCGGTTCAACTGGTTTTGGATTCCATTCAGGAATTATTGAAAATTGAAAGAGAGATTTTAGAAAAATCAGACGAATTAAACGATGAAGGAACTAATTCAATGATGAGTGATTTCATTTCGTTTCAGGAAAAAACTGCTTGGATGCTCAAAGCGTTTTTAGGTGGAAAATAAAGGATTCATTTGTATAATCCAGTCGCCCGAAAATTTTATTTTCGGGCGATTTTTATCTAAGACAACAAATTCGGATTGATATCCAGAATATTTTCGCGGGTATATTTTTCGATGAATTCTTCCGTGAAATTTTCACTTCCCATTAAATTATTGGTTTGCAATAATTTTTTGATAT
>CALLXZ010000106.1 GCA_937875605.1 uncultured Moheibacter sp. | reverse complement strand
AAAATTTCACCTTCACAGTAAGAATTGACAATTTGGTGAGGGATAACAGTTGTCTGTGCAAAATGTGCTACGGGTATTAACCAAAGAAGAACCAGCAATGCAAGGTGTTTGTATTTCAACATATTATAATCATAAATATTTGTAAATGCTTTAACTTAAATTAGAGTTAAATCGGTCTACGAAATTAAATGGAATAGGTGGTTGGTGGATTAAGTAATGGTTATTGTTTTATTTCGAAAACTTTGTATTAATGTTAATTCGAAATGTTGGATGACCTATTTTTTAGATTCTTATAATAAGTTGATTGTTAGTTGTTTGGTCTGAATAGACATCGTTTAAAGTCCCAATTTCTTCTTTCCTAATTTTTAACTTTAAATCCTCATTTTATTAATGGCTAATTAAGGATGTGGAAATCAATGATTTATAATTTTGAACTCGTTTGAATACAAAAATCATCTTTAATAATTAATAAATACTTATGTTAAACAAAAACTCTTTTAGGAACAGTTTTTTACTGTTTCTGCTATTACTTTCCCTTGGGAATTTAGGATTTGGTCAAGTTCAGATTTCAGCGCATAATACGCCTGTTAATACGAACTTTAATGGATGGAACGGTACGATGCCAAATGGATTTGTACGAGACACCAATAATAATTACGTCGGTACATCTGAATCTAATTCGGGTGGTGTTTACGCCATCCCAGGAAAAGGGTTTGGGTATCAGCCTTCCAGTAATGCAACTGCAACGAGTACTTTTGTGACCGGAACTTTTCGCAATAATACTGGAACACCTATTACAGAATTAAAAGTCAGTTACGATGCATTTAAAATCGTCCACAGAGATTCCAGAAATCCATGTTGGACCGTAACTGTATTAGTTGGTAATTTCGGTACCAATTTAAATTGGTGTTCCACTGATGCTGCGGCAACTAAAACATTCACTTCTCCTGTAACAATTCCAGTTGGTGGAACTTTTACTGTGAGACTAAGTTCAGATCGTGGAAGTTCAAGTGGTTCTTCTCCGATGATCGGATTTAATAACATCAAAGTAGAATCGATCTTTGCAGGATGTACAACTCCGGCACCTCAGGCACAAGCTCAGAATTTCTGTGGTACGGCTACCGTTGCAAATTTGGTTGCGAACGGTACAGCTATCAAATGGTACAATAGTTCAACTTCAACTACGCCGTTGAATCAAAATGATGTGTTACAAACAGGCGTTTATTATGCTACACAAACATTGAACAATTGCGAAAGTGAAAAAACACAAGTTCAGGTAACGGTTGGATCAGTTCCGCCAGCTCCGATTGCTACCGCTCAGGAGTTCTGTGGTGCAGCAACTGTTGCAGATTTGGTTGCAAATGGAAACAGTATCAAATGGTACAATAGCATAAACGCAACTCAAGCTTTAGCACCAGAAACAAATTTGAATTCAGGAACTTATTATGTTTCACAATCTGCAAACGGATGTGAAAGTGAAAAAATAGCTGTAAATATTACCGTGAAAGAAGTTCCGGAAGCTCCGGTAGCCTCGGCTCAGGAATTCTGTGGAGAAGCAACAGTCGCTGATTTAACGCCACAAAGCTTTACATCTACGGACGTTGTTTTCCAGGATAGTTTCAATAATCTAAGTAATTGGGATATCGTAAACAGAGTAGGAAGTAAAACTTGGGGTATTACCGGAGGTTATGGACTTCCTGCTCCTTGTGCCTTAATTAATGGTTTCCAGGAAAATAATGAAGATTGGTTGGTTTCTAAGCCGATTGCGATCTCTGGAAATGCAACTTCTGTAAATTTAAGTTTTGTAACAGGAGCTAATTATAATGGTCCTGCTATACAGGTATTTTATACAACAAATTACACAGGTGATGTAACGACAACTTCATGGCAAACCCTAAATCCTGCTCTAAGCGAAAATGGTTTTAGTTGGGTGAATTCAGGAAATTTAGACATAGTAGGAGCGGCCGGTAAAAATTTGGTAATTGCTTTTAAATATACGTCTACAACATCCGGTGCAAAAGCGTATCAAATTGATAATTTAAAAGTTTCTGTAGAGAGCGAAGCCAATATCAATTGGTACGGTTCAATGGATGCAACGGAGCCGTTAACTCCTGAAACCTCTTTAACATCGGGAACTTATTATGTTTCTCAAATCGTAAAAGGATGTGAAAGTGAAAGAAGACCAGTAGAGGTTACTGTAACTGAAATTCCTGCTGCACCGGTAGCAGAAGCACAAGCATTTTGTGGTGAAGCTACGGTAGCTGATTTGATACCGTCAGCTACAATTCCTACTGATCTTTCTGTTATAGAAGGTTTTGAAGGCATAACTACTGAAAATAATTTTGCAATTAATACAGGGGCTCATACGCTTTCGTCCGGAATTTGGAATGTAGATGGATCAGGTATAATTCACAAATTTGGAATTCCTTTGACAGAAGGCGCAGAGAATTCGTATAGTTTGTTGCTTTTTGGTATGATCGCAGGAGAAAGCATTATTTCACCTGAATTTGATGGTCTTCAGTCTATAAGCTTCCATGCATATAGCAATACTGATAATGTTAAATTGAAAGTAATTAAAATTGTGGATGGAGTAGAAACCCTAGTAGAGGAAGTTCCATTGTATTTCATGGGCCCAACGGTTATGAATTATGATCCACAATTTTTCCGTTCTCATACGGTACAAATCAACGATAACAGCGAAGGAATCCGTATCAAATTCACTTACTCCAACCAAGGTACTTTGTTGATGGAAAATATTAAATTTGATACAGAAGAAATCAGCGATGAAGTCATTAATTGGTTTACAGTAAGCGAAGGCGGTGAGCCACTTGCACCGGAAACACCATTAGAATCAGGAACTTATTATGTTTCTCAAACTGTAAATGGATGTGAAAGTATAAGAACACCTGTTCAAGTTACAATTAACGAAATTCCTGAAGCTCCAGTAGCAGAAGCACAAGCATTCTGTGGAGAATCAACAGTAGCTGATTTGACAGCAGAAGGAAACGAAGTTAAATGGTATGCAACAGAAGACGGAGAAGAAGTATTAGCTCCAGAAACAGCATTGGAAAACGGAACTTACTATGTTTCTCAAACCTCAGTTGACGGATGTGAAAGCGAAAGAACTTCAGTTGAAGTAACGATCAATGAAATCCCTGCTGCACCAATAGCAACCGCTCAATCATTCTGTGGCGAAGCAACAGTAGAAGATTTGACAGCGGAAGGAAACGAAGTTAAATGGTATGCAACAGAAGATGGC
>CALLXZ010000105.1 GCA_937875605.1 uncultured Moheibacter sp. | reverse complement strand
GTTTGGGTTCATCTTTGGAAACGATCAGACAAGAATTCAGGATTTTATTATCCATGGACTCTGAACCGTAAATTTTCACCGCTGATTTTGTAATTCCATTGGTTTCCATCACGATTTTAAACGCTCCTTTTCCTTCGCCCGGAAGCGGAATCCAATCCTGAATCAAATGATCTTTTGAACTTTTATCCAGAAAACGGATAAATTCCCGCGCTTCAAAATTTTTGGTATCGTTTCCTTTTTTAAAAGTATCTAACTCTTCCAGAACCGTTATGGGGATTACGACATCATGTTCGTCGAAATTCATGATGGATTTATGGTCAAAAATGATAACCGAAGTATCCAATACAAATATTTTCTTTTTCATCTTCTCTTTTTCAATTTTCAATTCGTCTAATTGACAAAAATTTTAAAGGATTCAGATGAAATTAACATGAAATCTATCAACAATTTTCAACGATGTTTCAACAAACGGAGAAATGTTTAAAGTTTGGAATTTGAAATTACATTTTCAAATTATACTAATTTTTCCTTCAAAAACTGTCCGGTAAAGGATTTCTTAACTTTCACGATTTCTTCCGGTGTTCCTTGTGCGACTATATTTCCACCGTTTTTACCACCTTCCGGACCAATGTCGATAACCCAATCTGCTGCTTTGATGATGTCCATGTGGTGCTCAATCACAAAAACAGTATGACCAATTTCAATCAATGCGCGAAGTGCTTTTAAAAGTTTCTTCACATCATGGAAATGCAGTCCTGTACTGGGTTCGTCAAAAATAAACAACGACTGTTTAGAAGTATGTCCTTTGGTCAAGAAAGAAGCGAGCTTGATGCGTTGTGCTTCACCGCCGGAAAGTGTATTGGAAGATTGTCCCAATTGAACATATCCCAAACCAACTTCCTGCAACGGAAGGATTTTGTCTACGACTTTTTTCTCCTCGTGTTTCTGGAAAAAATCCACGGCTTCGTCCACCGTCATTTCTAAAACGTCGGAGATGTTTTTCCCATGAAATTTGACTTCCAAAACTTCTTTTTTGAAACGATGCCCGTGACAAGTTTCACATTCCAATTCTACGTCGGCAATGAATTGCATTTCGATGGTGATGACACCTTCTCCTTTACAAGTGTCGCATCGTCCTCCGTCCACGTTGAACGAAAAATGTTTGGCTTCGAAACCATTTAGTTTACTCGCTTTTTGTTTGGCGTAAAGTGCACGGATGTCGTCATAGGCTTTCACATAGGTAACAGGATTTGATCGTGAAGATTTCCCGATGGGATTTTGGTCAATTAGTTCGATGTTGTGAATTTTACGAAAATCTCCGCTTAATTCATCAAATTCCCCAATTTTACTTCCATAAATCCCTAAATTCCGTTGCAAAGCAGGCGTGAGAATTTCTTTCATCAGCGTACTTTTTCCTGAACCACTCACGCCGGTCACAACCGTCAGCGTATTCAATGGAAATTTCACATCGAAATTTTTCAGATTATTTTCTCTTGCGCCTTTTACTTCAATGTAATTTTTGAATGGAATTCGTTTTTTGGGAACTTCAATTTCCATTTTACCGTTCAGATATTCAGCCGTCAGTGTTTTGGCTTTGATCAATTCTTTATAGGTTCCTTCAAACACAATGTTTCCTCCATTTGTTCCGGCTTCCGGACCGATGTCAATGATATAATCGGCGGCTTTCATGATGTCTTCATCATGTTCCACCACGATAACCGTATTGCCTAAATCCCGTAATTTTTTCAAAACGCCAATCAGTCGTTCCGTATCTTTTGAATGCAAACCAATCGAAGGTTCATCCAAAATATAAAGCGAACCTACTAAACTACTTCCCAGCGAAGTGGCTAAATTGATCCGTTGACTTTCTCCTCCCGAAAGTGTATTGGAAGCACGATTCAGGGTTAAATAACTTAGTCCGACATCCAATAAAAATTCAATTCGGCTTCGTATTTCAAACAAAATACGTTTGGCAACTTTCTCTTCGTATTCGTCTAATTTTAAATTATCAAAAAACAATTTCAATTCGTCCAAAGGTAAATCCACCAAATCCTGAATCGGTTTTTCGTTGATTTTGACATAAGAAGCTTCTTTTCTAAGTCGTTTTCCTTTACAAGTCGGACAGGTGGTTTTTCCGCGATAGCGTGAAAGCATCACTCTGTACTGGATTTTATACGTATTGGCTTCCACCATTTTAAAGAAACCGTCGATTCCTTCCCATTTGTCTTTTCCTCGCCAAAGAATTTCTTTTTGTTCTTCAGTTAATTGGAAATAAGGTTTGTGAATGGGAAAATCAAATTTAGAAGCGATTTTGATGAATTCATCTTTCCATTCGCTCATTTTATCGCCTTTCCAGGCGACAACTGCATCTTCGTACACCGACAATTTTTTATTGGGAATGACCAAATTCTCATCAATCCCGATCACTTTTCCATATCCTTCACAAGTCGGACAAGCACCATACGGATTATTAAAACTAAAGAAATGAAGCGAAGGTTCGTTAAAAACAATTCCATCCATTTCAAATGCGCTCGAAAAAGATTGTTCCGAATTATCGTCGATATTTTTAATCACTAAATCGCCTTTTCCTTCAAAGAATGCTGTCTGCACGGAATCTGCAAGCCGATGGTAAAAGGATTCGTCATTTTGAGTAGAAATCCGGTCGATGACCAAATAAAAACGGGTGCTTTTTTTCGGTTCAAATTTGAATTCAATTAAATCTTCAATTTTCACTTGGTTTCCATCCACATCCAAACGGGAAAAACCTTGTTGCTGTAAAATATTGAGATTTTCTTCAAAACTTCTTTCTCCATTCAGATGAATGGGAGAGAGGATGATCAATTTTGAATCTTCCGGAAGCGATTGTATGTAATCAATTACATCTGTTACCGTATCTTTTTGAACCAATTCACCCGAAACAGGGGAATAGGTTTTTCCAATCCGGGCGTATAATAATTTCAGATAATCATAAATTTCGGTTGTTGTTCCTACCGTAGAACGGGGATTTGTGCTGATGACTTTTTGCTGGATTGCAATGCTCGGCGCAATTCCTTTAATGTAATCCACCTGTGGTTTATCCAATTTCCCTAAAAACTGACGGGCATAAGACGAAAGACTTTCAACATAACGTCTTTGTCCTTCCGCATACAGCGTATCAAACGCTAACGAGGATTTTCCTGAGCCGGAAAGTCCGGTGATCACTACGAGTTTATTTTTAGGGATTACAACATCTATATTTTTGAGGTTGTGTAGTTTAGCACCTTTTATGATGATAAATTCTTTCGGGTCGTATGTGGAAATATTTTTCTTCATTTTGAACGTGCAAAGGTACAAAAACCAATAGCTTTTTGAATATATAGCCAAAGTATTTTTAATTTTGCACGATGGAAAAAAAGTTAAAATTGATTTGGGATTTTAGAGGTCCAGATGCACAAAAGACTGCGGAACACCATGAAATTCATTTGAAAGAATTCATTCAGAAAGAAAAATTAAATCAAAATATCACAGGAGTTGAAATGGTTTCTGAACTGTATTCTGTTGCCTATTTGGTGGTGGATGAAAGCGAAATGATTACCGTTCGGGATGTTTTAAAACCGCATCGTGGAGAATGGCATATAGGTTAATTGATTTTATTATTCGTTAATTCATCAAAATTAATCATATTTGCTCAAAATTTTTACACCTAATTAACGTTATTAAACTTTAAAAACATTAGAAAATTATGAAAAAAGTATTTGCATTGTTATTTGCCTTGTCAATCGGATTGGGAATGATTTCTTGTAGTTCAGATGATGATTCTTCTTCAACACCACAGTTTACCATTGTGGGGACTTGGAAAGTGACTCAAGCTTATTTTAATGGCATTGAACAAAATGTTGCTGATGTGTGTATTTATAAAGGTACTGCACAATTTATAAATGGTGGGACTTATGTGGAAAATAAATTTGATTTGAATGATGCAGATGTTTGTGTACAAGGTGATGCTATAGGAGGGACTTGGGCGAAAAGTGGAAATAACTACACGTTGACATTTAACTCGGGTCAAACATCTAACTTATTAAACAATACGTTTACAACTGTATTGAACTCAGATAACATCAATAAATTTGAAGTTGTATCAACTGCAGGTGGAACAACGCGTTTGATCTTTACAAAACAATAAAGAATTCTAATTTTTTAGAAATTCAAATCCCGACTTTATCGGGATTTTTTTTTATTTTTAAAGAATGAAAGTCTTATCACCCCAACAATTAAAGTCAGTCGAAACCCAAACTATAAAAGAACAGGACATCGAATTTATCAATCTGATGGAGCGCGCAGCGTCTTCCGTATTGAATTGGTTAAAAGCACATTTGGATGTGACGAAAACCCATTTTACCATCATTTCGGGAATCGGTAATAATGGAGGAGATGGTTTGGCTTTGGCTAGATTATTAGCTGCAGAAAAATCGCATGTAAATGTTTATCTTCAAAAAAATAATACCTATTCGCTTGATAATCTGACCAATCAGAAACGATTAAAAGAAGCCAAAATTCCAATTGAATTCTATGACGCTTCTACGAAATTTGAATTCCAACCCTTCACAGTCATCATCGATGCGATTTTTGGATATGGACTAAATCGTCCGATTGGCGAAGAATGGCATCCAATCATCCATCAAATTAACCAATCCAATCACACAGTGGTTTCCATAGACGTTCCTTCGGGATTATTTTGTGATCAATTAAATTCGGAAAAGGATGCAGTCGTGGAATCCGAAGTGACGTTGACTTTTCAAACACCTAAACTGGCTTTGTTGCTTCCTGAAAATGAAAAATATATTCGACAGTTTGAAATTTTAGACATCAGTTTGGATTGGAATGCAATAAAGAATCAAAATTCGGATTTTCATTATTTAAGTTTGGATTTGATTCCTTATTTTCACAGAGGACGAACTTCTTTTTCCCATAAATATGAATTTGGAAATGCTTTATTAATTGGCGGAAGCTATGGGAAGATAGGAGCCGCTTTGTTGGCTTCACGCGCCATCCTGAGGTCAGGAGCAGGATTGATGACGGCTTATATTCCCAAATGCGGCTACGAAATTTTCCAAACTTCGTTTCCGGAAGCAATGGTGATGACCGACTTTTCAGAAGATAAAATCACCTCTTTTCCAAATCCTGATCGATTTGATACGATAGCGATTGGTCCCGGAATCGGAACCGATGAGAAAACGGCTTTGGCATTTGAACAATTTTTGGAAGAAACGGATTTGAGTCAGAAAAAAATAATTGTGGATGCGGACGGAATTAATTTATTGGCAAAAAATCCGAAACTCATTCAGAAACTTCCCGAAAACACTATTCTTACGCCGCATGATAAAGAATTGGAACGATTGATTGGGAAGTGGGAAGATTCGTTTGAGAAAATCAATAAGTTAAAAGAATTCGTCCGAAATTATAAATTGATAGTTGTTTCAAAAGGAGCGTTTACTCAGATTTATCTTTCCACCGGAGAAATTTATTTCAATTCAACAGGAAATCCGGGAATGGCAACAGCAGGAAGTGGCGATGTGTTGACGGGAATCATCGCCGGACATTTAACGAAAGGTTTTTCGGCTCAAGATGCTGCATTGTTTGGCGTATTTCTACATGGGTTTTGTGGAGATGAAGCCGCTTTGCAAATTGGTCAGGAAAGCTTAATTGCTTCCGATATCGTCAATTTTCTTCCCGCAGGATTCAAAAAATTATTTGGTTAATTCGATGTTGAAAAGTCGTATTTAAATCTTTATAATTCCCTAATTTCAGGTACAGTTTTGTCATTTCAAACCTTTACTTTTGCACACAAAGAAATTTTCAATGACTTTAGAACAATTAGAAATCCAAGTACAACAAACAAGAAGAGATATTATACGTATGGTGCATGCTGTAAATAGCGGTCATCCGGGCGGTTCGCTTGGTTGTGCCGAATTTTTTACGGCGCTTTACGGAAAAGCAATGGATTATTCGACCGACTTTAAAATGGACGGAAAAGGAGAAGATTTATTCTTTTTATCCAACGGACATATTTCACCTGTTTATTACAGTACGCTTGCCCGATTCGGATTTTTTCCGGTAGAAGAATTAAAAACTTTTCGCAAATTGGATTCCCGATTGCAAGGACATCCTACGACGCATGAAGGATTGCCTGGCGTTCGGATTGCATCCGGTTCGTTGGGACAAGGATTGTCGGTTGCCATCGGTGCGGCACTTGCCAAAAAATTAAACCAAGAAGATAAATTGGTTTATACGCTTCATGGTGATGGTGAATTACAGGAAGGACAGATTTGGGAAGCGCTGATGTATGCGGCGGGTAAAAAAGTGGACAATTTGATTTCGACCATTGATTATAACGGAAGACAGATTGATGGAGATACAGATGATGTATTGCCGCTTGGAAATCTGAAAGCCAAATTGGAAGCTTTTGATTGGAAAGTTCTCGAAGAAAAAGAAGGAAACAATTTAGAGAAGGTTATTTCGATTCTTGAAAAAGCGAAATCCGAAACCGGAAAAGGTAAACCGGTTGTCATCATTTTACATACCGAAATGGGGAATGGTGTAGATTATATGATGGGTTCTCACGCTTGGCACGGAAAAGCACCAAACGATGAACAACTGGAGAAAGCACTCGGACAGAATTCTGAAACGGAATTAAAGGATTATTAAAACTCTTAAATAATGAAAAAAATTGTAAGTATTTCGCTTCTGATGCTATTTGGAATGGTCATGGCTCAGAATTCCTATAATTTTTCATATCGATTGGATTATACCTTTCCTAAAGCGGAAGGGCTTTCTACCGATATGATCTTTGCCAAACATTATATTCCCGCTAAATTTTCCGAAAAGACCCAGAATTCATTGATAAATTTCCCGACTTATATGTCAGGGAAATCCGAATATTCTTTTTTAAGCGGAAACCAAATGATTAGTATCCAAAATTTGGATTTGGAGAATAATTTTGTAATTACCGATTTGGAATATTACGGATATGGGAAAACGGTGGAAGCGCTTTATGACAAAGTAGAATTAAGAAAAATAGAGCGTACATCATTGACCATTTTAGGAAAATCCTGTAATCATTATGAAGTCATTGCTACGTTGGACAACGAGCAGAAACCTTCTGATTTTGTATTGTGTATAGATGAAACCAATGAAATTGATAATGTTTCCTTTCTTCTTCCCAAACAAGAAGGAAAACAAATTAAAGGATTGGTTTTAGCGGTTACTTCTCCTGAAGGTAGTGAAAACGAACGAATTATACTGACTTCAATTTCTCCGGTTAATTCGACCATTCATTTTAATTTGGAAAAAGAATTGGCAGCGCAAAAAGTTAGACAAGATTCGATCGATAAATTATACGCTGAAGAAGGCAATTGGGCAGCAGATTCAACAGCCGTTGCGGCAGATCCTTATTATGATTCCTATTATGAGAATTATATGACCCAACCTAAATTTTGTGATTATTCAGAATTGTATAATTTGGAATTTGAAGATGAAAACGCATTTTCATTTGGAAGTTCGTACATCGGAACTTTGTGTAATTATACGTACAGTATGAAAAGAGGAGAAGAGGAAAAGTACAAAAACTATGCACTGAAAGAAATAAAAGGAATCAAAAAGAACGCAGTAAAAGCAGGATTCATAGGTAAAAAAGACGCCCAGATGTTTTATGAATTTTTGAAAAAAGACATTGAAGCCATGAAAGTAACCAAACCTTTAACCGCAGCGGAATTATCCGCTCAAGCAGCGGTGGATGCAGCTAATGCGGCAGTAGAAGCAGTTGCGTATGCAGATGAATACGATTATTCGATGGATGTTTACGTACCGGAATACCAATCGGTTTATAAACCGATGAAACCGGAGGATTCCAATTTTGCGGTAACTTCGCTGAGTGATACTTCAGGTTATTGGAAAGGAATTCCAACTTATTGTAAAAAAATAAGTACAGTCATCCCTAAATTTTCCGATGGAGAATTGACCAAACATGCTACCAACTATGCCGGTCAGATTTGTGATATGTATCTTGGTGAATTTGAAGGTTCAGGTGTTTGGTACAAAGGAACGCTGGATGCCATCCGTTCTGAACAGATGTATTTCAATAATAACCGTGATAAATTCTCCAAAAAAGACAAAGAATTATTAGACGAATTTTTAAATAATTTAGATTAATATAAAAATGATTGACGTATCCTACAACGAAAAAAAAGACACCCGAAGCGGATTCGGAGACGGGCTAACCGAATTAGGAAGAACCAATCCAAATGTGGTGGCGCTTTGTGCCGATTTGACGGGTTCTTTGAAAATGGAAGTATTTGAAAAAGAAAATCCGGATCGGTTTTTTCAGGTAGGAATTGCGGAAGCCAATATGATGGGAATTGCAGCCGGTTTGACCATCGGCGGAAAGATTCCATTTACCGGAACTTTTGCCAATTTCTCGACCGGACGTGTGTATGACCAAATTCGTCAATCCATTGCTTATTCAGGTAAAAACGTAAAAATTTGTGCTTCGCACGCCGGTGTTACGCTGGGAGAAGACGGGGCGACGCACCAGATTTTGGAAGACATCGGAATGATGAAAATGTTGCCGGGAATGGTCGTTATCAATCCATGTGATTACAACCAAACCAAAGCAGCTACCATTGCCATCGCAGCATACGAGGGTCCTGTTTATTTGCGCTTTGGTCGACCTTCCGTTCCTGTTTTCACTTCAGCTGATCAGGATTTTGAAATTGGAAAAGGTGTGATGATTCAGGAAGGAACGGACGTTACAATTGTTGCGACCGGACATTTGGTTTGGGAAGCGATGCTTGCTGCCAACGAATTGGAAAAAGAAGGAATTTCGGCCGAAGTCATTAACATTCATACTATTAAACCACTGGATGAGGACATTATACTACGTTCTGTTAGAAAAACAGGAAAAGTTGTGACTTGTGAGGAACATAACATTTTCGGTGGGTTAGGAGAGAGCGTTGCGCACCTTTTGACCGAACACTATCCGGTAAGACAACAATTTGTGGGAACTAATGATACCTTTGGAGAAAGTGGAACACCAGATGAATTGATGAAAAAGTACGGGTTGGATGCTACTACGATTGTTCATAAAGTAAAAAAATTGATGATATAAGTCATGTTTCCCCTTTTCTATAAAGGACGCAACCATGATTAACAATTGTTGAAAACATCGGTTAATTATCTGTAAATAAGTAGAATGGTTTTTATTTGGTGAATTAAATTCAGAATATTAACTTTGAAATATCAAAATGATTCTTCCAAAAAGATGTTTCATCTGAAAGAAGAAAAATGAATTGACTTTTGTTAAGGAATTTAATCATTTTGGTAGAACTAACGTTCTTTCAAATAATGTTCTCAATGATAAACAAACCCGCTTCGAAAGAGGTAAGAAAGTAAATCAAAAAGAACATGAGAGCTGTTTTTTATTTAGAGACGCTGATCACCAGATAAATCTGCTACGGCAATTATCCGGTTTGTTTTCCGATAGGAAAACTTGTGAAGCAAAAACTTTATTTATTACACAAACAGTTCTCGAATTTTTTGAAGCAACCTGCATTTGCTTTCTTCGGAAAGAATGGATGACGGGTAACTGAAAAAAAGGATAGATTAATGCCTTTTTTCAATCAAATGTTTCGAAAAGTGAAAACCCTGTTTGAGCCTCGGCTTTGCAGGGTTTTCTATTTTATCGCGTTAAAAAATATTGGGTGTGAACGCTTTTGATCTCTTTGGTTCTATCTATGACTACAATTCCCATTTTAAATAAATCAATTGTATAACTGATGGAATTATCTTGTTTAATAACGTTCCAAGCATCTTTCATTTCTTCATTCCAATAAATATCGTCAAATAGAAAAACGGAAATGTCGGCGGCTTTTTGCTTTAGTTTTTCGAAATAATGAAGCGTAGGCTCATAATGATGATTTCCGTCTATGAATAAAATATCGAATTTTAGTTCAATGTTCAATAATTCTGGAAATGTTTTATCATACAAACCTCTTAAAATTTTAAAATTTTCAGGCATTGCAACTGTTTCAAATTGCGCTTGGGCTATATCACTTAATTGATCTACACCTTCCATTGTAATGAACTGGAAATTGGAATTTTTTGAAAGACCTGAAAGGATGTAAGAACCAGAAATACCTAAATTAGTACCGATCTCCAAATAGTTTTTTGCCTTTAAATTTTTAGTCAATAAGTAATGAAAACGACTCCACATTTCCGTTGATGATGCCGATTTGTATATTTCGCTTACAATCCTATTTTCAATTCCGAAAATGGAGTAATCTATGCTTTGATTATTTTCTTTCAGGGAATTTCGATATGATTTAAGCTTATCGAAAACCGCTTGATCTTCAACATCGAAATCTGAATTTTCAATTTGATTGATGGTCTTGAAAATCTCTGATAATGTAGGATGATTAATTTTCTGAATCAAATTTATGTACTTGTTTCTATTTTGCTTGGATTTCAAATAATGCTGCGCTTTAAATAATTTTTTCAAAAACATAAAATCATTAATTAGATCGCCATAAATAAGGCGTGAATAAAATCAAAATAGCAAAAAGTTCAAGTCGTCCTAAGATCATCAAAAAAGCACAAAACCATTTTCCAGCAATTGTCAAACTCGCAGAAGTGTCTGTCGGACCATAATCACCCAAACCACTTCCTATATTTCCCAAAGAAGCTGCCGATAAACTCATTGCTGAAATGAATTCTTCATATCCGGGATTCACTCCTTCGTTTATCAATGCTAAAATAATGGAACTCGCAATCCAAATAAACATATACATCACGAAAAACGCCAATATATTATAAACAATATTTTGTGAAATACTTTTATGATTGTAGCGAACCGGTAAAATGGCATTCGGATGAATTAATCTTTTAAATTCTAAAACACTGTTTTTCAGTAAAATAACATGACGGATGACTTTTACGCCACCGGAAGTTGAACCCGCTGAACCACCCACAAATAACAATGCAAAGAACAGCATCGAAACAAAAGGTGTCCACTGTGTATAATCTGCTGAAGTAAATCCTGTAGAAGTGATCACTGAAATGACCTGAAAAAAGGAAGAACGGAATGAATTTTCTATGGAATAATTTGCTCCTGAAGCGGTCAATTCTGCATCGGGAATGCTGTGATGTAAAGGATTAGCAAAATTGAAAATCATAAATCCAACGATCAAAGACATGAAAACTATTAGTCCCAAATACCATCTGAATTCTTCATTCTTAAACATTTTTTTCAAATCACCTTTCAGTAAAAAGTGATTCAATACGAAGTTGACACCGGAAAGAAACATGAAAAACATGATGATATATTGTATAGCAGGAAATGAATTCCAATAAGAAGTACTGATGTTTTTGGTCGAAAATCCTCCGGAAGATAAAGTGGTAAGGGAATGGTTAATTGCATCAAACCAACCCATTCCGGCAATGTATAAAAGGACGATTTGAGCTAAAGTTAATAGGACATAGACAAACCAAAGGCGTTTGGCAGTGTCGGTAATTCTTGGATGAATTTTGTCGGCAGAAATAACCGGTGCTTCTACCACAAACAATTGCATTCCTCCGATTCCCAATAACGGTAAAATAGCAATTGTCAACACTATAATTCCCATTCCGCCAATCCATTGAGTTAAACTTCTCCAAAATAAAATTCCTTTTGGTAAGATTTCTACGTCCTCAAAAATCGTAGAACCGGTTGTAGTATAACCTGCTACCGTTTCGAAAATTAAGTTGGTAGCATGAATATCATTTGCCATAAAAACTTCCGGAGACAAATAGGGAACGGATAGGAAATAGGGAAGTGAGCCCGACAAAATGAGAAAAACCCATCCTGCACCTACAATCAAATACCCGTCTCGACGGTTTAGTTTTTTATGCGCATTTTTGGTAGTGAAATAACAAATTGCCCCAAATCCTGCAGTAATGAAGCTGGAAATGAGCAAAGGGAGAACTATATTTTCTTTGTAAATAAGGGAAACAATGACGCACAAAAGCATAAATAAAGAGTTGATCAGCATCAACATACCGATCAGATTAAATATAACTTTGAAGTTTATGTTTCTCATTTTATTGGAAATACTTACCGATTTTTGCTATCGCAGCAGGCTGCACAAAAACGACCACGTGATCACCACTTTGAATTCGGAAATCGCCCGTTGGGATGATTCCTTCATTTTTTCTGACAATTCCGCCTACAATTGATTCTTTTGGTAATTTAATTTCTTTCAAGGTTTTATTGGCAACGGGAGAAAATTCATCCACTTTAAATTCCATCACTTCCGCATCCACATCGGAAAGTCCTGCGATGTCCACCACATCGCCTTGTCTTATGTATCGGAAAATACTGTCGGCAGCCAATAGTTTTTTATTGATAAATGCGCTAATTCCGATTTCCTGGCTTAAATGGATATAATCCATATTTTCCACCAAAGCAATCGTCTTTTTGACACCTTTTGATTTTGCAAGCAAGCAAGACATAATATTGGTTTCTGAACTTCCTGTCACAGCAATAAATGCATCGGAATTGGAAATTCCTTCTTCTTCCAGCAAATCACCATCGCGTCCGTCGCCGTTAATAATTAAAATATCGCTCATTTCATCCGCCAAATCAAATGCCTTATTTCGATCTTTTTCAATCAACTTTACATTGTGTTTGCTCTTTTTCAGTAACATAACACTTTTTTTGCCGATGCTTCCACCACCAAGTACAATTATATTTTTATAAAATTCCTGCTTTTTACCCAGCATTTTATAAATTTCTTCTGTGGCGTGTTTCAGTGCTATGAAATAAACCTGATCGTTTAACTGATAAACCGTATCGCCTCTCGGAATGATCGTTTCATGGATACCCCGTTCATTATTTCGGATGATGGCAATCGGCATGAAATAAGGTTCTTGTTTGGAAACATCAATCACATCCCGTACCTGTTTATTCAGCATTTTACAATCTTTGTCCAAAACGGTTCCAAATAATTTCAATTCGCCATTGGCAAAAGAGTGAGTCGTATTAAAAGCAGATTCTTCCACCAATTGATGGATTTCCGTAGCGGCTAATTGTTCCGGACTGATGAGCACATCAATTCCGATTCGCTGTACCGGAACAGCATTTTCTCTACGTAAAAATTCGGGATTGGTGATCCTTGCAATCGTCCTTTTGGCGCCCATCTTTTTGGCAATCAGCGCACTGGTAAGATTGGTGTTTTGTAATTGGGTTACCGTAATAAAAATATCGGCTTCATCTGCTTTGATCGCTCGAAGCGAATCAAATGACGTAATATCACCTCTGTGCACCATCACATCCAGATTGCTCTCGATGTTGTGTAATTTTTCTTTGTCAGTGTCGATTACTATGACGTTCTGCATCTCTTTGGATAGCCATTTCGCTAAATGAAATCCAACTTCTCCCGCTCCTCCGATTACAATTCTCATGAATGAATTTTATATAAAATAACCCATAAATTCCCATTCCAAAGGAGTTTTCAGGGTTTTTAGATTTTGAAGTTTATTAATTTTAAATGTCTTCCATTCGGTTTTTTCTTCCGATTTAATCTCATTCCCGTCACCGTCTTCTCCAAACATATTTCCACCGGTGGTAATACTCATTTTCTGGGTTGAAAAATTTATACTGGCAGAAGTCATTTCGCCGGAAGCTCTGTGAAATTCTTCGCTATCAAATCCTATTAACTCAAATTCATTTTTTTGAAAACGAAACGTATAGGTATTGGAACCTGTGTACCAAGAACCACAACTTAGCCAATAATGAAGAGAAACCATCAAAACACCGTTTTTAATTTCAATTCCTCCATCCATCAACGGATCGGCTAAACAAGTTGATTCGATGTCATCCTCAGTGGGTATAAAGGTTTTGTTGATTTCTTTTAATTCAAATCCTTTATCGGTGTTTAAAAGTATCAATAACCAACGCGGATTTAAATTGATTTCCGGACTTCCCAAACCATCATTTCGTGAAATATTTTCAGGATTGGTTTCTTCAATAATTAAAACAAAATCATTTTTTTTATCCTTATTCAAATCGCCTTCTGCTTGTTCGATAATTTTCCAATTATCGGGAACAAAAGACGAAATGCTTTTTCCGTTTTTCGGAATTTCTTGTGAAAGTACGAAACAACTTAAAGCTAAAAACAGAAAGGAAAATGAACTTTTCATTAGAAATTAATCTTCTTGTTTTTGTCCCATTAGCATTAAAAATGCTTTCAAGAATTCATCCAAATCACCATTCATAACAGATTGAACGTCACTTGTTTCATGTCCAGTTCTTACATCTTTAACCAATTGATAAGGATGCATCACATAGTTTCGGATTTGCGAACCCCATTCGATTTTCATTTTATTGGCTTCGATTTCGCTTCTAGCCGCTAATTTTTTCTCTAATTCAATTTTATACAACTCTGATTTCAACATTTGCATTGCCAATTCGCGATTCGCTAATTGTGATCGTTCCATCTGACAAACCACTACGATTCCGGTTGGTTTATGTGTCAATTGTACTTTGGTTTCTACTTTGTTTACATTTTGTCCACCTGCACCACCGGAACGTGAAGTTTGCAATTCTACATCGCTCGGATTCACATGGATTTCAATTGTATCATCTACCAACGGATAAACATATACAGAAACAAAGCTGGTATGACGCTTGGCATTACTGTCAAAAGGTGAAATTCTCACCAAACGGTGAACACCGTTTTCGCCTTTCAGATAACCAAAAGCAAATTCGCCTTCTATTTCCAATGTAACCGTTTTTACGCCGGCAACATCGCCTGCCTGAAAGTTTAGTTCTTTTACTTTATAACCGCTTTTTTCCGCCCACATCAGATACATCCGCATGAGCATACTTGCCCAGTCACAACTTTCCGTTCCGCCGGCTCCGGCAGTGATTTGTAAAACGGCGCTCAGATTATCACCTTCTTCAGAAAGCATGTTTTTAAATTCGATGGCTTCCAGTGGTTTGAGCGTTGCCTCGTATTGGTTTTGAACTTCCTGGTCTTCTACTTCGCCTTCTTTATTAAACTCTGCTAAAACTTCCAGATCATTAAATGCCGTCAAAATGGATTGGTAATCTTCCACCCATTTCTTTTTGGAACGAAGCGTTTTCATAAAGATTTCTGCTTCTTTGGGATTGTCCCAAAAGTCGGGAGATGCAGCTCGCTCATCTTCGTTAGCGATTTCGATTTCTTTTTTTTCTATTTCTAAATAGGAATGCAAGTCCTTGATTCTTTGACTTAAATCCTTGGTGAGGTCACTATTAAACATAACGGCAAAGATACGACTTATCCGGCAAAATTTAAATTAACTTTGTATTTCCACTCGATGAATTTGAAGAAATTATAGAGTTT